>DATEAV010000110.1:0-39209 GCA_035288185.1 Anaerolineales bacterium
ATCGACGGGAGAGAAGGCGGCCGTCGTGGCTCATCTGCGCCGGATGGCCTCCGAGGCCGGGTGGCAGGCTGCCCAACGAGAGGCTGCCCGCGCGGCGCTGAAGGCCCTCCAGGAACATGGCGGGGTGTAGGGGCGGCTCGCACCGGCAAGATCACCGATACCTTCGGCGAGCCACCCCTACATCGGCCACCCCACAACGGATCCATGATCGTCACCCTACGCGGAGCACGGCAGGGAGGAAGGCGATAGGAGCGCGGGGAGGGGCGCAGACTGCGGGCCGGCTGTGCGCCCTCACAAATCCGGCGGGCGGCTTGCCGTTGGCGGGAGCCAGCGGCGTGCCGCCCGCCGGACAACGGATGAAATTGGCGACCTTATCTCCCCAGCCGCTCCTTGAGCGCCTTAGTGAGGGCTGGGACGACCTCGTGCATGTCGCCCACTACCCCGAAGCGGGCGATCTTGAAGATCGGAGCCTCGGCGTCTTTGTTGATGGCGACAATCGTCTTGGCGGTGCGCATGCCCGCCTGGTGTTGGATCGCTCCCGAGATCCCGCAGGCGACGTAAACGTCCGGCGAGACCACCTTCCCCGTCTGGCCCACCTGGTGGACATAGGGGATGTATCCGGCGTCGACTGCGGCGCGGCTTGCCCCCACCGCGGCTTTGAGCACTGCCGCCAGATCCCGGATCATGGAAAACCCCTGCTGGGCTCGCCAGATCTCCTGCTGCTTCTCGTCGGCGATTTCCGACGGCGGTGTAAGCTTGGGGTTGTTGGCCACCCCGCGCCCGCCGGAGACAATCACCGCCGCGTCGGTGAGGCTGACGCCTCCCCCGGAGGCCTTGTACTCGACAACTTCGGTCTTCGCCTCGGAGGCGCCTTCCAAGCGGGTGATCGTCCCGCTCTTGCCGGCCGATAGCTCGGGCTTCGGGAAGGCGCGGCTGCGAAGCGTGAGAATGTGGGGGCGGGCCTTGAGGCAGACCTCCTTGGTGAGCAGCTTGCCCCCATACACCGGCCGCGTGGCCACGACCGCGCCGCCCTGGACCTCGAAGGCGATCACATCCGGGGTCACCCCGGTCTCCAGATCGACCGCCGTCATTCCGCCCAGCTCGCGCGTTCGGCCCGAGGTGGGCATGATGATCACTTCGGCCGACGATTGCCGGGCCGCCTGGGCAAGGAGAGAGGCGTAGGGCTCCGGGCGAAAGTCCTTGAGGCCCGGCGCGTCGGCCAGCAACACCTCGTCGGCCCCATGCTCAAAAGCCTCCTTGGCGAGGCCTTCCACCCCTTGGCCGAGGATGACGGCGCCCACACCGCCGCCTATCGCCTCCGCCACATGTCGGGCGGCGCCCAGCGCCTCCCACGACGAAGCCGTCGCTGCCCCGTTGAAGTTGTCAATGTAGGCAATCACTTTCTGGGCCATCAGATCACCTTCTCCTGGATCAAGCGATCGGCGAGCTTCGCGGCGATCTCGTCCACCGAGGCGCCCTGAATGATCTCGCACTGTATCTCCACCTTGGGAGGTGCGATGATCTCGGGCCAGCTGAGAACGGGAGCCGGCACCGAGTCGAGCCCGAGCGCCGCCGCCGTCCATACAGGGATCTCGGCCTTGGAGGCTTTGCGGATCCCCATGAAGGAGGGATAGCGGGGCTCGTTGATCTCTTTGACGACGCTCATGGCCGCCGGTAGAGGGCTCCGCACCACCTGGCGGCCCTCGTCGAGCATACGCTCGACGGTGATTGTCTTCGCCGCGGGATCGAGAGCCGCGACCGCCG
The DNA here is from genome assembly GCA_035288185.1 of Anaerolineales bacterium. Taxonomy (GTDB): domain Bacteria; phylum Chloroflexota; class Anaerolineae; order Anaerolineales; family E44-bin32; genus DATEAV01. The sequence goes on from DATEAV010000110.1 coordinate 1,765, forward strand.
CGACCAGGCTAAGCGAAGGCCATCCCAGCCGCCGGGCGACCTGCGCCCCCATCAGGGCGGTCTCGCTGTCGACGGCTTGCCGCCCGAAGAAGGCAAGGTCGATCGAGCCAATCTTCTGAATGGCGGCGGCAAGAGCCTTGGAGACAACGAGCGAGTCGCCGCCCTCGAATGCCGGGTCACTGACCAGGATCGCCTCGTCGCAGCCCATGGCCAGGGCGTGCTTGAGGGCTTCCCTCGCCTGCTCCGGCCCCAGGCTCAGCGCCGTCACCTTTCCCCCGTGGGCTTCCTTCGTCCGCAGCGCCTGCTCTACGGCGTACTCGTCCCACGGGTTGATGACGAGTGGCGCGTCTCCCCAGGAGACCTTGCCGCTCTGGACGGTAAGCGTGGCGGCGGTGTCCGGCGTCTGTTTGACGCATACAACGATGTTCAAGGCGTCCTCCTTGCTCCAGTAGGATGCCGGCGGCAGCGTCCAGCCGGAAGAGGGCTCTGGACGGGCGTGCCGGTCGTCTTCGCGTGTTTCGCCGCAGGTTCGGCGGTGTGTCCCTCTCCTGCGCCGCTCTTACGGCGGCTCAGCGTTAGGCGATTCGTTACCCAGGATGGGCCCGGGCAAGGACCATTCCTAGCTCTCCGACTGCCACATCGCAGGGTCGTACGCGGGGAGTTCGCAGCGCAACGGCGCGTCCTGCCGCATCCCCAACGCGTATCCTGCCTGCATCAAGGTGTGGATCTCGCTCGTCCCTTCGTAGATCATCGCCCCCTTGGCGTTGCGAAGGTAGCGCTCGACAGCGTATTCATCGCTGTAGCCGTAGGCGCCGTGGATCTGAACCGCCTCGGCCGCGGCGCGGAATGAGGCGTCGGTGGCGAACCACTTGGCCAGCGAGGTCTCACGGGTGTTGCGCTGGCCTTGGTTCTTCATCCAGCCGGCACGCAGGTAGAGCAGCCGCGCCATCTCATAGTCCCGAACCATGATGCCGATTTTCTCCTGCATCAGCTGGAAGTGATCGATGGTACGGCCGAAGGCCTTGCGTTCCCCCGCGTAGCGGATGCTGGCCTCGAGGCTGGCCCGGAGCAGGCCCGTCGCACCAGCGGCCACGGTATACCGGCCGCTGTCCAGGCACGACATGGCAATTCGGAAGCCCTCTCCTTCCTCCCCCAGCCGATTTGCGACGGGAAGCCGGACGTCCTGGCAAGACACCCAGCCCGTGGAGCCTGCTCGTACCCCGAGCTTTCCTTCGATATCTCCGGTCGTCACGCCTGGCCGATCGGTCTCGAGCAGGAAAGCGGTGATCCCGTCGTGAGGGTCTGGGGCGTTTGGATCGGTCTTGGCGAACCAGAGGACGTGGTGAGCCTTGGTGGCGAGAGAGATCCACATCTTCTCGCCGTTGATCACGTACTCTCCTCCGTCCAGCCGAGCGGTGGAGACGAGCCCGGCGACGTCGGAGCCGGCGCCGGGCTCGGTGAGGCCGAAGGCGGCGATGCGATCGCCACGGGCCTGGGGAGCGAGGAAGCGTTCCTTTTGATCCTCCGAGGCCCATTGGAAGAGACCCAGGCTGTTCAGCCCGACATGGACCGACATCACCACGCGCAGCGAGGTGTCGACGGCCTCGAGCTCTTCGCAGGCGACGCCCAGAGCGATGTAGTCCATCCCCTGGCCGCCGTAGCGCACCGGGAGGCAAATGCCCAGAATTCCGAGCTCGCCCATTCGGGGGAGGAGATGAGGCGCCATCTGGTGCTTGCGATCCCATTCACGGATCGTCGGAGCGACCTCGCTCTGGGCGAAGTCCCGTACCATCCGGCGTACCATTTCGTGGTCGGGGCCGAGGGCAAAATCCATCGGTAGGCCTCTCCGGGGGAAACCCAGCGGAAATTATAGTCGGGCGACGGAGGGCGGGCAATTGAAGACCGTCATCCACTCCGCGCGACTCTTCGCCCGGCCGCCGGTCGGGAGGCGGCCGGCGTCCGCTCCGAGGATCACAACCGCGCCGGACGGCGCGTGACAGAGGGCTTCCAGGAATTGGAAGGAAGTCACTCGGCTCGCTCCCCAGATATGGTACGATGCAAATGCAAATCATTCGCAGTTAGCCCCGCCTCCGGCAGGCTCCCTGCTCCGTGAATTTTCCCAGTCTCGCCGGAGCGCGGATCGGGGCAGGCGTCCGGCGAGGGTAGCTCGGCCGAATCACCGATCGACCGACGGCCCGCCCGCCAAGAGGAGAGCCAAGAGAGGATGATCGCCGCCTACCTGCTCGCACTCCGGGAAGGAATGGAAGCCACCCTGATCGTGGGCGTGGCCCTGGGAGCGCTCCGCAAGGCTCGCCGGCCCGAGCTTGCCCGTCCGATCTGGCTCGGCGTCGTGCTGGCGGCGGCGTTGAGCCTGGTCGTCGGCGGAGCGCTAGCCCTGGCCGGCGGCGAGCTCGAAGGGCCTGCGGAGATTGCCTTTGAGGGCATCACGATGCTCCTGGCGGCAGGCGTCCTCACTTGGATGGTGTTCTGGATGCAATCCCAGGGGCGGATGATCCAGGCCAACCTGGAGATCGGCGTGCAACGCGCGGCCGCCTCGGGTCAGCGCAAAGCGCTGTTCTGGCTTGCCTTCCTCGCCGTGCTCCGTGAGGGGATCGAGACCGCCCTATTCCTCACGGCCGCCGGCCTGGCCACGGGATTCTCTTCGACGGTCTATGGGGGCCTGCTGGGGATCGCCACGGCAATCGCCCTGGGCTGGGCCCTTTTCGCGGCGACCGTCCGCCTCGATGTGCGCCGGTTCTTCTCCGTCACCGGCGCTCTCATCCTGTTCTTCGCCGCGGGCCTTGTGGCTCACGGAGTACACGAGTTCAATGAGCTGGGATGGATCCCCGCGGTCGTCGAACACATCTGGGACACCAACCCGATCCTCGATGAGGGATCGCTCCCGGGGCAGCTGCTCAAGTCGCTGTTCGGCTACAACGGCAACCCGTCACTGACGGAAGCGCTGGCCTATCTTACCTATCTGACGACCATCGCATATGCGCTTGCGCGTCGGCGCGCCCTGATCCCTGCGCAGCAGCAGGCCTGACTCAGCCGGGCATCAGCCCCCCACCCCACAACATCCAGCCGGCTATAATCCCGCCTAACCGCAAGGAGGCGGGATTGTGCGCCAAGTCGTGAGCCCGCGCCTGGCGCCGGTGGTCGGAGCGGTCGTCGCCCTACTGCTGCTCTCGCCGACGGCGGTCCCCCACACGCTGGCAGGGCCAGTCCGGCAGGCCGAAGAAGCCTTCGCCCGAGGCAGGAGCGAAGCCGCTCTCGAGGCGCTGGAGGCCGCCCTGGCCTTCGAACCCGGATATGCAGCCCTCCACCCCCTCGCCGCCCAGGCCGCGCTCGAGGCCGCCCTCCCCGAGCGGGCCGTCGACCATCTCCGCGCCGCCGAGGCGATGCTCACGCCCGATCCGATACGGATATGTCAGCAGGGCCTGGCGCTGGCGATGCTTGGAGACCTGCAGGGCGCCGCGGATTCCTGGGAGACGGGTGCAGCGGCCTGCTACGACCAGCCCGACATCGTCCGCATGATCGCTGAGCAGGCGCTTGCTTCAGGCGACCGGGAAACGGCGCTCGATTCGCTTGAGCGCCTCACCGTCCTGGAACCGGCGAATCCGACGACGCACTTGCATCTCGGTCTGGCGCTCGCCACGCGCGATCCCGAGGCCGCCGTGGGCAGCCTACGCCTGGCTGATGGGTTGACGGACGGCGGAAGCGCGGCGGCGCGTGAGATGATGCGGGTGATCCAGCAGGCCTCCCGAGAAGACGATCCGGCGTTCACCCTGGCCTCGGTGGGCCAGTCGTTGGGTGAGATGGGTGAGTGGCGCCTCGCGGCCTGGGCATTCCGAGAGGCGATAACGCTATACCCTCCGTACGTCGAGGCGCGGGCGTACTATGGCCTGGCGCTCGATCAATCCGGCAGCGACGGGCTTGCCCAATTGCAGAGCGCCGCAGAGTTCTCGCCCCAGAACCCGCTGCCCCGCTTCTTCCTCGGCATCCACTGGCGCGCCAGAGGCGAGCCACAGGCCGCGGTGGTGGAACTGCTGGTGGCCGCGGAACTCGATCCGGCGAATCCTTCGATCGCGGCCGAGCTCGGCGGGGCCTACGAAGATCTGGGTGAGATGACTTCGGCCCTTGCCGCCTTCCAATATGCAACCGACCTGGCTCCACGTCAGGCGGGGTTTTGGCGCCTGCTGGCCGAGTTTTCGCTCCGCAATGGGATCCAGGTGAGGGAGATCGGGATTCCTGCGGCGAGAAATGCCTACTCCCTCGCACCCGCCGACCCCGTCGCCTGCGACAACCTGGCCTACGGCCACTACCTGGCCGGCGAATTCGCGCTCGCTGAGCGACTGATCCACCGCGCCCTCGAGCTCGACGCCGCGCGCCCGGCGACGCAATATCACCTTGGACTTCTCCTGCTCGAGCTGCACCAGGGCGCCGCGGCGCAGGCGGCGCTCGAAACCGCCGCCCAGCTCGACCCGGAAGGGGCAATCGGGGAATTGGCGGAGAGAACGTTGGAGGGGCTGAGTCATCCATGAGAGAAGAAAGCCTGGGCCTAAGGGGGAACAAGCAAGTTACGGAGTATACCGACGCCAAAGAGAAGTCGCAACGAGTCAGGGCCAGCCCAGGCGCGACAGGGCTCTCAACGTGTTGCCGCCCCTCGTGGTTGTTGGGTGGAGACCCTCCTTCGCCGATGTCAAAGCCTAGGAGGCGGCACGATGATGTCCATGTCTCGTTGACGCTTTGGTGGAATCAACGTATGCTTGTGTCGCGCAGATACGCACTAGGGGGTCGCGAATGCACAGAGGTTCGTGGTTCTTCCAGGCTACAACGGTTTGCCTCGGTCTGATCGTGGCAAGCCTCGGCGGATGCGATTTCACGCCGAGTGTCAGTCCGCTCATAGTTGAGACCGCCGCGCCCGTCCCATTCGCCCCAATCCAAACCGTTCCCGGCGGTGAGCCTCCGCAAGGAATAGCTCCGACCGCGGTGCCAATCCCAGGTGATCCTGCCTTCGACCCCGAGGACCCCCTTGACTGGATTGCAGCAATCGAGGCCCGCTGGGACAACTACGATGTGATCGTGTGCGACGAGGTTGAAGCACGCCCCGGATGTGCGCCCTGGACGGCCGAAGAGGCGGAGCTTCTTTATGAGACGCTCGGTGAGCACATCCTGTTGCCGTATCTTGATGGCGAATTGACGATGGTGCGAACGGACGACGATGAGCATTCGGGTCTGTTCCGCCCCGGCGTCGACGAGACGGGCGCCAGAACCGGGGAAGTCTGGATATACGATCCAGCGTGGCGGACCTCCCCCGCTGCCAGCTTGCTGGACATGTTCGACTACTTCTTCCCACGCCCTGAATACTTCCAGGGGACCATCGCACACGAACTGACCCACGCCGCTGGCTGGCTCCATCCGGAACTTCTCGAGGCGTGGGTGGCGGCCGCAGCGACCCAGGGCGAGCACTTCCAGCCGGGCGATTGGCGGCTCGGCTGGCTTTGCAGCTGGGCGTCTATAGCGAGTACCGAGACGACCCCGAACCATACGCAGAGCTGATCCAGGGGGATATGTTCGCGATGGCGGTGGCTGCGCTCATGTACGACCCATGGCTAGGCCGTGGAGGGGATTGAGGGTGCCCGCCAGACGCCTAAGAGAGCGGAGGGCAAATGACCTGGCTGATTCCCTTGCTGCTGGGGGCACTTGTTCTGCTTGGCATTGTGGGATGGCTCCATTCGCGGCGGACTAGGCGCCTCGTGATATTCGCTCTTCTTGTCCTGCTCGTTCTGGCAGTACTCCTGGGGGCGTTCGCCCTCGCTCGGCGCTATTGGTTCCCCTTGCCGCCGTTCTGAGCAGCCAGCCCCTGCGGCCATCGGCCCGGGGCATGACAGTCTCAACGATCGCGCAGAGAACGGTAGACCCGCGAGGGCCCGCATACAAGCACTGTGCGGCTACAAGTATCGGCGCAGGACTGAGCCCCTCCACTACCTCAAACAAGATCCTCACCGCACCCACCTGCACCGCATCTGCAGTACGCTGCAGGCCGTCTCGCTGCGGCGGGCCGCATCGTCCCGATGTCCTTCGGGAGGGCTTCGCGGCCCGAACGGGGGCAGGTGCCGGTCGGCCCCCGCACCCACCTGCACCGCACCCACCTGCACCGCACTTGCGGTGCGTCGCAGGTGCAGGTGTGCGGTGCGTCGAAGGTGCGGTGTGCGGGATGTCGCATGCGCGGTGGGCGTGCACATCGTCCCGACCCAGCACCTGCGGTTCTGGGCAAGTCTATCCTTCGGGAGCGCCAGTGCAGGTGAGCTGCCAATGCCCAACCCCGACGGACGTGCTAGAATGGCGAGTTCCAAGACTTAGAATCCATGCTCAGGATCGTCAGCCTCTTCCTTGTTTTCACAGTAGCCCTCGCCGGCTGCACTCTCTTCGAGCTTCCCGCCGCGCCGGGCGAATTGCTCTTTCAGGACGATTTCTCGCGCCTTTCGAGCGGCTGGGACCGCGACCGCGATCAAGCCTATCGCTCGGACTACGTCGACGGTTTCTACCGGATCGAGATCCTCCAGGCGGAGACGACCGCCTGGACCAATCCGGGGCTTATGTTTGGCGACGTGCGGATCGAGGTGGACGCCGGCAAGTCCGCCGGGCCCGACGACAACGCCTACGGTGTCATCTGCCGCTATCAAGACCCGGACAACTACTACTTCTTCCTGATCTCCAGCGACGGATTCGCCGGAATAGGCGTCCGCCGCCAGGGAGCCGCCGTCCTCCTGACGGGAGAGGCCATGCTGCCCAGCGAGCCCGTCGTCCTTGGAGCCGGGCCGAACCACCTTCGGGCCGACTGTGTGGCCAGCCGTCTCTCCCTCTTTGTGAACGGCATCGCAGCATCAGAAGCCGAGGCCTTCGATTGGACGCAGGGCGATGTCGGGCTCATCGCCGGGTCGTACGCCGAGGGCGGCGTGGTGATCGATTTCGACAACTTCTCGGTCGTCCACCCCTGAAACCGTTGCGGCCGCGGCTGTGGGGCCGAGGAGCAGGCGTGAGCGTGCAAGGCGACGGCGGGCGAAGGGCCTTGCGCCGAACGTTTGACCGATCGGGATCGACGCCTCCTCGCGTATAATGGTGACATGCCCACGAAGCCGGAATTGGAGGCACAGCTCAAGGAGGCGATTCGCTCGGGAGATTCGGTGCGCAAGCGCACCTTGCGCATGATTCTGTCGGCCGCCAAGCTGGTCGAGGTCGAGCGTCGAGGGCCTCTAGACGAGCCGGCGCTTCTGGCAGTGCTGCAGAAGGAAGCCCGGATGCGTCAGGAGTCGATTGCCGATGCCGAGCGCGCCGGGCGCGCAGACCTGGTCGAGGACTACCGCGCCGAGCTTGGGCTGATCGAGAGCCTCCTGCCCCGGGCCCTCCCCTCCGATGAACTGGAGGCCCTGGCGAAGAAGGCCATCGCCGATGTGGGCGCTTCGGCCCCCGGCGACATGGGGCGGGTGATGAAAGCGCTGATGCCCCAGGTGCAGGGCCGCGCCGACGGCAAGGCCGTCAGCGAGCTCGTTCGCAGCCTGCTCTCCCAAGCATAATCCGAATGGACGACACTCCCGGCCTGCGCGCCTCCGCGGGTCAACGCCTCAAAGCCTCCTGGCATTCGGCCAGATTGTGGTTCATCTTCATCGCCGGTCTGGCGGCGATCGTGGCCGTGCTCTCGCTGCCTCAAACGCCCGGCCAGGCGAGCGTGGGGCTGAGCGTGGGCGATGTGGCCGAGCAAGATGTTCTGGCCCCCTCGGCGATGGCCTACACAAGCAGCGTCCTCACCCTCGACGCCCGGCAAACCGCCGCCTCCGAGGTCGCCGACGTTTATGATCCGCCCGACAGTCGAATCGCCCGGCAGCAGTATGAGCGGCTGCGGGCGGCGCTCGACTTCATCGACGCGGTGAGGGCCGATCGCTACGCGACGCCGGAGCAGAAGCTGGCCGATCTGGCCTCGCTCATCGACCTCCCCCTCGACGCACCGACCGCTCAGGCCATTCTCGATCTTCCCCAAGCGCGCTGGGAAACGGCGAGGCTGGAGGCGATCTCCGTGCTCGAGGAGGTGATGAGGGCCGAGATCCGCGACGACCGGCTGGAAGAGGTCGGGCGGTCGATCCCGGCCTTGGTGAGCATCGCGGTCCCCGAGGCCCAGGCGGAGTTGGTCGTCCGGCTGGCGCGGGCTTTCGTAGCCCCGAACGCCCGCTACAACCCGGAAGCCACCGAGGCCGCCCGGGGGGCGGCGGAGGCAGGCGTCGCGCCAGTGACCCAATCGTACGCCGAAGGCGAGACCATCGTCGCCCGCGGCCAGGTGGTCACTCCATTGCAGATCGAGGCCCTTCGAGCGTATGGCCTGCTCAGTTCACCCGACCCGTGGCAGGCAATTGCCGTCCGGGCGCTGCTGGTCACACTCCTGGGATGCACCTTCGCTCTCTACACCTACAACGCGCATCCGCAGCAGGTGCGCAGCACACGCATGGCGTTTGCGGTCACCGCCCTTTTCGTCCTCACCGCGTTCGGTATGCAGCTCATGATCCGCGAGCGGGCTGTGATGCCCTATCTCTTCCCCGCCGCCACGCTCCCGATGCTTTTGGGGATCCTCTTCGGGCCGGGGATGGGGATCACCACGGCGATGCTGTTGGGAGTGCTTACGGGATTCCTGGCGCCGCGCGGGCTGGAGGTGGGGGTCTACGCGGCACTGAGCGGAGCTATGGGCGCGCTGGTGTTGGGGCGTGCCGACCGGCTTTCCTCGTTCTTCTGGGGCGGCCTGGCGGCGGCACTGGCCTCCGTCGCCGTGGTGATCGTGTTCCGATTCCCGGATCCGGTCATGGACCTGATCGGCAAAGCCACGCTCCTGGGAGCAGCCTTGATCAGCGGCGGGCTTTCTGCGAGCCTGGCCTTCGGGCTTCTTCTCCTCGTGGGGAGCCTGTTGGGTATCGCCACCAACCTGCAGCTCATTGAGCTCTCCCGTCCCGACCATCCGCTCCTGCAGCTCATCCTGCGCGAGGCGCCGGGCACCTACCAGCACAGCCTGCAGGTGGCTAACATGGCAGAGCAGGCCGCCCGGGCGATCGGGGCCAACAGCCTGCTCACCCGCGTCGGCGCGCTGTACCACGACGCCGGAAAGGCTCTCCGCCCTCACTTCTTCATCGAGAATCAGGTGCCCGGGCAGAATATCCATGAACAGCTCGACCCGGTGACAAGTGCCGGCGTGATCCTGGCCCACGTCAAGGACGGGCTGGAGCTGGGCCGCAAATACCGCCTGCCGCCGGCAGTCCAGGCGTTCATCCCCGAACACCATGGAAAGCTCGAAGCGACATATCAATATCAGGCGGCGGTGGAATCCGCCACCGGCAACGGTGGCTCGGTGAATCTTCAGGACTTCACTTATCCCGGTCCCCGCCCGCGGTCGCGCGAGACTGCCGTCCTGATGCTTTCCGACGGCGTGGAAGCCAAGGCCCGGGCAGAGAATCCGAGCACCGACGAGGAGATCGAGAAACTGGTGCGCTGGGTGATCGAAGACCGCCTCACCAAAGGCCAGCTCGATCGGACGGATCTGACGCTGAAAGATATCGACACCATCCGCCGTTCGCTCGTCAACACCCTGCGCGGGATCTATCACCCGCGCCTGCGCTATCCTCACTCGGCCGAGACGGGAGTCGAAGCCCCCTCCTCGACCGGGAAGCCGTGAGTCACGACGTTCGGGTGCGCTGCGACCGCGGCACGGGCCATGCTCGCCGCGGCGTGCTGCAGGCGGCGCGGGCGACCCTGCGGCACGAGGGCGCTCCCGAGGGCGATCTCACGCTGGCGCTCACCAACGCAGCCCGGATCCAGGAGCTCAACCGGCGGTTTGCCGGCGAGGGCCGGCCGACCGATGTGCTCTCCTTCTCGGACGGCTCACACGACGCCGAGAGCGGGCGTCTGTACTTCGGCGACGTTGTGATCGCAGTTCCGCTGGCCGAAGCCCAGGCGAAGGACGCCGGTCACAGCCTTCGCGAGGAAATGGCTCTGCTCGCCGTGCACGGCGTCTTGCACCTCCTGGGACACGACCATGCTCGCCCTGGGGAGCGGGCGCGGATGGAAGCGGCCCAGAAGGCGATCCTCGGTGGGCTCCGTCGCCCCTCGCACACAAAGGGAAATGGATGAAGGGTCCTCTGCGGGCGCGGTCGCGAATTGCCGCGTTTCGATACGCGTTCTCCGGCTGGTGGTATGTGCTGCGAAGCCAGCGAAATGCGTGGATCCACGCGCTGGCGACTTTCCTCGTGGTGGCGGCAGGCGTGTGGCTGCGGGTCGACCGGCTCTCCTGGGCGCTTCTTCTGGGTGCGATCGGGCTTGTGTGGCTGGCTGAATTCCTCAACACCGCCCTCGAAGCCGTTGTGGATCTGGCGAGCCCGGAGCACCATCCGCTGGCGCGGGTGGGCAAAGACGTCGGGGCCGCGGCCGTCTTGATTGCTGCGCTCACGTCGGCGGCGATCGGTCTGCTCGTCCTCGGTCCGCCGCTCTACGCGCGGCTCGCGGTCCGCTGAGAGGGTGCACGACTCTCGGGCAGATCCGAACGTCGGGCGAAGCCGGGTTGAAGGAATCCTGGTTCCGTTGCTGGTCCTCATGCGCTCGGTCCGGGCTTCTCCTTCCGGCCCCTGGCCACCTGGGCTGTTAATCACCCCCCCCCACACCAGTTGACCCTCGGGACCTGCCCCTGCACCTTGAGCGCAGACCTTCACGCCACGCGGGCCGCGGGACCTCCGGCAGGGACACAATGCCCTGGAACCGGAGGCCCGGCGCAAGGACGGTTGGGCAGGACGACAGGCATCCCGTTGTTGTGCTCGCGGTTCAGGCCTAATTGGGTCCGATAGCCCCGTTTCGGGGCCGATCGAGGGCTGGATAGGCTTGTCGGGCCTCAATCCGAAGGGCCGTTGCACAGCACCCGCTTCTGTGCCATAATCCCGCGGAAGCCGAATTCGCCCCAGGAGTGCGATCGGATGAAACAGGACGAGTTGGCGGCGCGGGGCAACCTGTTCCGCGCGGCGACTGCCTCTTTTGATTTCTTCAATCCGGCCCAGGCGCTGAGCAGCCTGCTGAAGCTGGCGACCGAGCTCAGCGGGTCGGATCGGGCGGCCCTCTACGAGCTCGACGAGGCGGCCGGCTCGTTCGCCCCGCGCTTCTCGCAGTCGATTGCTCTCTCCGAGCTCGGCCGAATCCCGGCCACGCCCGAGCACCCCACCCTGCGCTCCGTGCTCACCAACCGTAAGGCGGCTGTCACCGGTGACGGGCGCGGCTCGCTGGGCCTGCCTCTGGCCCCGGGGGCTATCGCTTGCGCGCCGTGCATCACCGGCGGCCAGACGCTTGGTCTTCTCTTTGTCGCTGCGGCCGAGGCCGAACGCTTCGATCTGGAGGCCTTGTCCGCGTTGGAAGTGCTCGCCACCCGCGCGGCAGAGATCTTCACCTTCGCTCGCCAGACCGCCAGCCAGAGCTACCTATTCCACAAGCTCTCCCTGCTCTACCAGGCCAGCCACGCGATCACCAGCACGCGGGAGCGGCAGGAGACCATCCGCCAGACCGCCGCCCACCTTCTCCGGGCCACCTCGGCCGATATTTGCGAGGTGCTGGTGTTCGAGGAAGGGAACACGCAGACTCTGCGCTTCCGCCAGCAGCTCGGCAAGGCGGCCCAGGCGACGATTGTCTCTCTGGTCACCGACTCGATGCCGGATTATCCCATTCACAAGCAAGTGACCGGCGACCTTAAGCCGGCGACCCTCAGCCAGGTGCCTCCGCAGGGCTCCGCCAAGGACCTGGCCATGCTCCAGGCCGAGGGCATCTCGGCCGCAGCGGTCTTCCCTCTGGCTTCGGGCAATCAGGCTCTCGGTCTGGTGCGGATCCTCTACACTCAGCCCGGACGACAGATCAGTGAGCAGGAGCTGGAGCTGGCCCAGGCGATTATCAACATCGGCGCCGTAGGCCTTCAGGACGCGATCCATCTGGAGACGGCCGAGAACCGCGCCAATCACCTTCAGGTGCTCGCCGAGATCGGCCGTGAGATGACCTCCACCCTCGACCTGGAGACCGCGCTGGAAAACGCCATGCGCCACGCGCAGCGCCTCCTGAATGCCGAGGCGTGCGTTCTCTTCTTGCTGGATGAGCTCGGACAGAAGCTCGTCCTCAAGGCAACCGGCGGGGCCCACGTTCGCATCCGCGACGTGGCGATCGGCCTGGAGGAGGGCATCGCCGGATGGGTGACCCGCAACCGCCGGCCGCTGATCGTCAATGACGTCCGCACCAATCCCCTGTATCACCAGGCCATTGACGGCCAGACCGGCCTCCTGACAACCTCCGTCGTGTGTGTCCCGCTGGAGACCCGCGGCCAGACCCTCGGCGTGATCGAGGGTATCAACCACCCACGCGGCGCCTTCACCCTGAGCGACCAGCAGCTCCTGATGTCGGTGGCCGCCTGGGCGGGGATCGCTCTCGATAACGCCAACCTCTTCCAGCGCGTGGCCGAAGAACGCAGCCGCCTCGAGGCCACGCTGGTGGAGACGGCCGATGCCGTCGTGCTCACCGATCGGAGCGGGACGGTGATCCTGGTGAACAAGGCCGCCTCGCAGATCTTCCGCATCAACGCCGATAAGGCGATGGGCCGGCCGGCCAACGAGATCTTCACCGGCCACCCACTGGGCGAGCTCCTGATGAGCGCCGATGCGGGCCTGCCGACGAGCCTGGAGGTGACCTCGCCCACCGAGCGCGTCCTCTACGCCACGGTGAGCGAAGTGACCGACGTGGGGCGGGTGGCGGTGATGCAGGACATCACCGCCCTCAAGCAGATCGATCGCATGCGATCGCAGCTTCTCGGCACCGCGGCCCACGACCTGAAGAACCCGCTCAACGCCATTCGCCTGGGCGCCGACTTGCTCAATGACGCCCCGCTCACCGAGCTTCAGCGCAAAGCCCTCAACATGATGCAGCGGGCCACCGAAAGCATGACCAACCTGATCACGTCGCTGCTCGAGACGATCCGCGTGGAATCCACCTCCATCTTCACCTTTGAGCCGTGTCAGGTGACCGATCTGATCCGCCGGTCGATCGAGGATCTGCGGCCGCTCGCCGACGCCCGCAAGCACACCATCGACTTCGAGCCGCCGCCGGAGCCCATCCTCATCATGGGTGACCCGAGCCGCCTCAACTCGGTGATGACCAACCTCCTCAGCAACGCCATCAAGTTCACCGACCCCGGCGGCCGTATCCGGATCGGAGTGCAGTGGGACGACGAGAACGCGCAGGTGGACGTCACCGACAACGGGCCGGGAATTCCCGAAGACGAGATTGACCGCGTCTTCGAGCACCTCTTCCGTGGGCGCGCCTCGGTGCGGGACCCCAACAATCCAGTGGAAGGCACCGGCCTGGGCCTGGCCCTGGCCAAGACGGTGATCGAGCAGCACGGCGGGAAGATCTGGGTGACCAGCCAGGAGGAGCAAGGGGCGACCTTCTCCTTCTCGCTCCCGCGCGAGCCGACCCCCAAGACCGGCTCACTGCGGCGGGAGACGACCGAAGCCAAGGCGTGAAGTTCAGGCCGAGGAAGGGCAAAGCTCGTCTGCCCCATCAAGGGTTGCGCCGTAGGGGCGGGTCTCGCCGGGAAGATCACCCGGCACCTTCGGAGACCCGCTCTTGTGGTTGTGTGGGGCACCCCCGGAGCCTTTGCTGCTGGCGTGACGAAGGAGCCCTCGTCGTGCGAAGCCGGGCCTCTGCGCGGCGCCCAGCTCCGGGTGTGCTCGGTGAAGAGACTGGGGTTCTTGATCAGCTTATAATCCCCGCGCCAAGGGAGGAGTATGCAAGCCGACATCGAGCTCTACCGTCGTCTTGTGCGCCTCAACGCCCCCCAGCCTCTCACGCTCTCGATCATTGACATCTCGCCCGAGGCTCCCCGAAGAACGCTCGTCTTCCTCCATGGGTTCGGGGGCAATGCGCGCCAGTGGAGGCATCAGCTCATCCGCTTTTCCGACGATTTCCGCGTCCTGGCTATCGACCTGCGCGGGCACGGCCTATCCGATCGGCCCGACGGCCCCTATGACGTAGACACCATCGCCGCCGATATCGAAGACGCATTGGATGCGCTTGGCGTGGCCGAGCCAGTCGTCCTCGTGGGGCACTCGCTTGGCGGCGCGGCGGCGATCGAGGTGGCGATGCGCTCCCCCCGTCGGGTGGAGAAGCTGATCCTGATCGCCTTCCCGGGTGAGTTTCCCCTCGCTCTTCCCATTCGCTGGGCGCTTGCGCTCCCGGTCGTGATCTTGAACCTGGCGCGTCCATTCGTACGCCGGTCGCTCTCAGCGCCGCCTCGCGTGCTCAAGCGGCTCTACCGGGAGGCCATCCTGCCGTGGAAAGGCTGGGACAAGTTCCCAGCGTTACGCGCTCCCACGCTGGTCATTCGTGGTCATCGAGACCGAGTCTTCTCCCGCCAGCTCTTCGAGAGCGTGGCCGAAGCCATCCCGGACGCCGAGGAGGTGAATGTCGGAGCTTCCGGGCACCTGGTGATGCTCGAGCGCTGGCAGGCCGTCAACCGAGCGATCGAGCGCTTTCTCGAGGGAGCTAGGACGAAGCGGGAGAGCGAGGCCTCCGTCGGCCTGCTCCGCAAGCGTCCCTGGCTCGCCTCGTACGACGCGCTTGTGCCGCGATTTGTGAGCGTCCCGCCGGTGGCCGTGGATCAATTGCTCGCTTCGGCCGCCCGCGGCTACCCTTCCCGTTCGGCGATCCGCTTCCAGGGCTACCGCATGAGCTACCGGAGGCTCGATCGACGGTCCAACCGGCTGGCGAACGCCTTGATCCACCTGGGCGTGGCCCCGGGCGACCGGGTGATGGTGCTGCTTCCCAACCTTCCGCAGACGGTGATCAGTTTCTACGGGATTCTGAAGGCAGGCGCCGTCGCCACTTTCGCCAGCCCGCTCTCCGAGCCTGAGGAACTCCTGCGCCAGGTCGCCGATTCGGAGGCGACAGCGCTCATCACTCTCACCAAATTCTCCGCGGTCGCCGGGCGCGCCCTTCGAGAGACGGGGCTCCGCCATGTCGTCTTAACCGCGGTTTGGGACTACCTGCCGCCGTTGAAGGCGGCCCTATTTCGAATCACGCGGGCCCGCCGCGAAGGTCATTCCTTCCCGGTCCGGCCTTCGTCGGCATTCCACGCCTTCGCCCGGCTCCTGATGGAACAGTCTCCCCGTCGACCCGGCGTCGACCGGACGCCGGAAGATCTGGCCGTCCTGCAGTACACCGGCGGAACGACCGACCTGCCGAAGGCGGTGATGCTCTCTCACCGGAACCTGGTGGCCAATACGCTTCAAACGCGACACTGGATCCCAGACGTGCGCGAGGGTCGGGAAGTCGTTCTCTCTGTTTTGCCCTTCTCGCACATCTACGGGCTGATGACGGCGCTGTGTGTGCCGGTTTCGATGGCGGGGGAGATGGTGATCCTCTCGACATTTTCGACTCGGGAGGTGCTGCGCACCATCCGGCGCAGGCGACCTACGCTCTTTCCAGGCGTCCCATCGATGTACACCGCGATCAACGATTACCCGGGCGTCCGCCGCTACCGGGTGAACTCGATCCGCGCCTGCATCTCGGGGGCGGCTCCGCTTCCCGTGGAGGTGCAGGAAGCGTTTGAGCGGCTGACGAAAGGCCGGCTGGTGGAAGGCTATGGGCTCACCGAGGCCGGCCCGGTGACGCATGCCAATCCGTTCAGCGGTCCCCGCAAAGCCGGCTCGATCGGCATCCCCTTCCCGAGCACGGAGGCCAAGATCGTCGATCTGGCGTCGGGGAGGGATCTGGGCGTGGGGAAGGTGGGCGAGTTGGCCGTCCGCGGGCCCCAGGTGATGTCGGGCTATTGGAAGGACCCCAAGGCGACGGCCCGAGTGATCACGCGCGGCGGCTGGCTGCTCACGGGCGATCTGGCAAGAACGGATGAGGACGGCTATTTCCAGATCGTCGCCCGCAAGAAAGAGATGATTCTGGCGGGGGAGTATCAGGTCTACCCGAGGGACGTGGAGGAGGTGCTCTACGAGCACCCGAAGGTGAGAGAGGCGGCGGTGGTGGGCATCCAGCCGCCGCGCTTGCCCTTCCAGAAGGTGAAGGCCTTTGTCGTGCTGCGCAAGGGCGAGCGGGCGACGGAGGAGGAGCTCTTGGATCTTTGCCGGCGCCGGCTCGAGTCATACGCCGTGCCATGGAAGGTCGAGTTCGTCGATGAATTGCCCAAGTCGTTCGTCGGGAAAGTGTTGCGGCGCATCCTGATCGAGCGCGAGTCTGAACCGATAGCAGGGGAGGCCGTTCAGCCTGCGGCAAGCACGTAGCCGCGGCCAAGGGCGAGGACGGCGGATTCCTCGGGGTGCGGTGAGAAAGGCGGAGCGGCCGAGGAAGCCCGAGGGGTGGGCTCTGTCGGCGGGCGCGGCCGCGCCGTGTTCGCCAGGGTCATTCTGGCCTCCCCTACGTCTCAAGGAGGTGCGCGTGGTTTCGCGGCCCTTCCGATTCGGCACGGTTGGCTCGCCGATCTCCACTCCGCCGAAGCCAGGCGGCTCGGTGGGTGCCGTCCTGAGAATGGCCGAAATGGGGCTCGGCGCCCTCGAGCTTGGCTGGGTGCAGGCGGTTCGAGTGAAAGAGGAAACCTGCCAGGCGATCCGCGCCCAGGCCCGGCGATCCGACGTGCGCATCAGCGTTCATGCACCGTACTACATCAACCTGAACGCATCTAGGGAAGAATGGCCCAAGAGCCGGAAGCGCCTGATGGACGCGGCGCGCTACGGCAACCTCGCCGGTGCGAGCGACATCATCTTCCATCCGGGCTCCTACTTCGGGCTCCCGCCGGCCAAGGCCCTTCTCGTTGCGATTCCGAGGTTGCGCAAGTGCGTCGAGGAACTGCGAAGCGAGGGCAATCCGGTGACGCTTCGCCCCGAGACGATGGGCAAGAGCGCCATGATCGGTTCACTGGACGACGCACTCGAAATGGCGCGCGAAGTGGAGGGGGTGGCGCCCTGCCTCGACTTCGCCCACCTGCACGCGCGCGCCGGCGACGGCAGCGCCAACTCTATCGAAGAATGGATCGAGGTGCTGCGTCGCTACAAGAAGGCGCTCGGTGCGGCTTCGTTGCGCCGGCTGCATGTTCACCTCTCGGGAATCGAATACACGGCCAAGGGCGAGCGCAAACACCTTCCGATCGCCGAATCGGATTTCAACCTGGACGGGCTCTTTGCCGCGTTGGCGGAGCTCAGATGCAAGGGGCGGATCCTGTGCGAGAGCCCGGTGATGGAGAAGGACGCGCTCGTCTTTCAGGCGGCGTGGGACCGCATCGCCGGAGGGGAGGCGTGAGGGGCCGCGGCGGAGGCTCCGCCCTGGCGGCACTCAACGGCGAGATCATCCGCTGTGAGCGCTGCCCGCGGCTGGTGGAGTATCGCCAGCGCCTCGCGCGCCAGAAGCGGCGTGCCTACCGAGAGCAAGACTACTGGGGCCGACCCGTGCCCTCCGTCGGCGATCCCAAGGCCCGCGTTCTTCTTGTCGGGCTGGCTCCGGGCGCCCACGGCTCCAACCGCACGGGCCGGATGTTCACCGGCGATGGCTCGGGAGATTTCCTCACCCCGGCACTCCATCGGGCCGGGTTTGCGAACCAGCCCACCTCCACGTCCCGAGACGATGGACTGCGCCTTGGCGATCTCTACATCCTGGCCATTGTGCACTGCGCCCCGCCGGGTAACCGACCACTTCCTCTAGAGATCGCCAACTGTCGCCCCTATCTGCGCGCTCATCTGCGCCTTCTTCCCCGCGTGCGCGTGATTGTGGCTCTCGGCAAGATGGCCCACGACGGCCTTCTGACGGCCTTGGTGGAGGAAGGCGTGGAAGTGCCCCGGCCGCGCCCGGCGTTCGTCCATGGCTCGGAAGTGCCGGTGGGACCCTATACGGTCCTGGCCTCCTACCACCCCAGCCTGCAGAACACCCAGACCGGGCGCCTCACGCGGACGAGGTTCGATGCCATTTTTCGCCGGGCAAGCCGGCTGCTTGGGGACAGGCCGGACCAGCAGAGCCCCCCTTCGCAAATGGCGTAGTCCGGAGGATCCGTCAATCCCGATAGCTCTGCCACGGCTAGGATCCCGCTCGGCGTCCAGACCCAAGATGGCCCATGCTTACCCAGTCCATACGTCTTGGATGCTGTCCCCCTCTGGATCTCGACCCCGACTGCCCATCTCTCTGCGGGTAGCACCGCCGTCCGCGCGAGCCACAGAATTGCCTGATAGGCGGGCTCCGGAGCGCCTGCAAGGCGGCTCCGGAGCGATCACGGTTGCGGGAGTGCGGCGAGGTCTTCGTTCGCGCGAAGGCGCCTACTCCGCGGGGACGGCTTGTTCTGCCCTCGGCTGAGCCGCGCCAACCCAGACCGCCCGCAGCTCGCCGTTGCCGAGTTCCCGCGCCCCGACGATGGCGCGCATCCCGGGTTGTAGATCCTCGATCCCGTCGACGCTGCCGTCCCTCGACCGGAAGACGGTGGAACCATCGACTGAGAACGTCATGGCCTCCCCGCCGAGAGTCTCGAGCGAGAAGGAGTTGCCCCCGACGGACGTGATCCGCCCTCCGGCCCGAACGTCGACGTCATGTCCGCCGGGGATATCTTCACGCTCACCGGCGGCCACGAACAGAGCGAGGAGCATCCCCGCGTCGCCTTCCGCCGCGCCCACCAGGGCCACCATCCCTTGCCGGAGGTCGTGGATTCCCTGGATGCTTCCGTCACGGCTGCGGAACCGGGTGCGTTCGTCCGTCCCGAAGGTTATCTCTGAGCCCTCCTGCGTGCGGAGGGTGAAAGTCCCCCGACCGGGGACCACGCCGGTGATCTCGCCCGCGAAGCGGGAGAGGGCGGGCCGATCCTCGGGGTCGCCGGCGGCGACGCCGAGGGCGATCAGCGTCCTGTCCTCCCCCTGCTCAGCGAGCACAACGGCCCGCATCCCGGGCTCCAGATCCCCCAGGCTGCCTTCCTCGCTGCCGCGAATGCGAAAGCGGGTCTCTTCCGTCGCGGTGAAGGTGAGATCCTCTCCCTGCCGAGTGCGCAGGCTGAATGTCGACGAGCCGACATCGACGGCCGTGATCTCGCCGGCGGCGCGCAAGTCGATCTGGGGAGGCTCGTCTCCAAGGATGACCACTCTTCGGGCGTGGAGCGCGCCGTCCTCGTCTCGCTCGTAGGTGCCCGCGAGCCAATCGCCCACCTCGACGTCGGAGAACGAGCGGAGCTCCCCGCTGCGATCTTCAAAGGTCGTGTCTTCGTCGACCAGGAGCGTGTGGGAGACGCCGGAGCGTGTAACGACGGTGAACGAGGCGTCTCCGAGGGCCGTCACCTGCCCCAGCCCCCGCACCGAAACCGGCCCCTCCCCTTCCGCCAAGACAGGGGCCACGACCATCGCCAAGAGCATAAGGGCCAGAAGTGAGGCTTTGCCAAGTTTGCCGGACATGCAAACCTCCTCGATGGGTAGCTTTGCCTGCAGTCTGGGCCATGGCCGCGAAGCGGGTATGGGTGGGCTGTAAAAAGTGCGTAAAAGCCGGGCCGTCTAGTCGGGAGGGAAGGAGACTTCCTCTTTCCCGGCCAGTTTCTCCTGCATCCACTGGACGACGATCTCCAGGTGCTGGGGCTTGTGCACAAAGTCGAGATTGTCGCTCCGGATCGTCAGCACGGGGCAGATATCGAAACGCGCCAGCCAATCGTCGTAGCAGGACTCGAGGAGCTGCAGGTATTCCGCCGTGATCCCCTTCTCGATCTCCCGTCCGCGGGCGTGGATCCGTTCGAGGAGAACCGAGACCGGGCAGTGCAGGAAGAGGAGCAGGTCCGGCGCCGGCAGGTTGGAGACCACCAGATCATAGACCCGGCGATAGGTCTTGTAGTCGCGCTCGGTGACGTTGCCCAAGATCATGCTGGCCCGGGAGAAGATCTCGGCATCCTCGTAGATCGAGCGGTCGACGATTGCCGATTCAGGCGAGCGAGCAAGGGCGAGGTGGCTCTCGGCGCGATGGCCGAGGAAGAAGACCTGCAAGTGGAACGCCCACTGGCGCATATCGGCGTAGAAATCGGCCAGATAGGGATTGTCTGCTACCGATTCGTAAGCGGTACGCCAGCCGAGCTTTTCTCCCAGGCGCTCGGTGAGAGATGTCTTGCCGGCGCCGATGTTCCCCGCCACAAGGACGAAGCGCTTGGCCATGGGTCCTTTCTCCGCATTCGCCGCCCGTCCGCGGTCGAACCGGGCGCGCACGAGTATACATGAGAGTGGCCCGTGCCCTGATACGGGTGCCTCAAGGTACTCTTATGCAGGAATGAGCAGCCGCCGTCAAGCCCTCCCGCGCTTTCCGGGCGCTTCCCGTTTGTGACCACCGCTGAAAGGCTGTGAACGAATCGCGCGAAGTGCTACCCAGATATCCCTATCATCGAATTACCGGGTTGCAGCGGTCTCCTCGTCTTGCAGCCTGCAGCCTCACCCCATCCCCCTCCGCTTGCCAAACCTCTGCCTTCGCACTGATCCCAGAGCGGAGAGGGGGGACGAGGCCTAAGGAGGCAGGGGCGGGGGCGATGTGCGAGCCCCCACCCGATCGCCAAGAAGGGCTCTGGTGGGCTCCGGAGTTCGCTCACAGGGCTCTGAAGGGCAGGCGTTGACGCCGGGCGATCACGGGTGTAGTTTCTCCGTGACTTGAGCGGCTTGGACGGCGTAGGCGGGTGAGGAAGGAGAGGAGATGAAAACCATCTCGATCACAGCCGGGAAGGTGAGCCTGCGGGCGGAGCTCAACGAAGGCCCAACGGCGGAGAAGATCTGGGAGGCTCTCCCGATCGAGGCGAAGGCCAACACCTGGGGAGATGAAATCTACTTCGGCATTCCGGTTCGGGCCGAAGAGGAGCCGGGGGCGAAAGAAGATGTGGAGGTGGGCCAGCTGGGCTATTGGCCGCCGGGCAATGCCTTCTGCATCTTCTTCGGCCCGACCCCGGCCAGCTCGGGGGGAACGCCGAGGGCGGCGGGCCCGGTGAATCTCCTGGGCCGAGTGCTCGGTGATGCAAAGGAGTTACGCAAAGTGCGGGACGGCGAGACGGTGCGGCTCGAGTGCGTGGAATAGCGAGTGTAGGGGACCGGTCTGCCTGTACCCGTCTGCGCGCAGCACGAGAAGAAGCATCCACCTGGATGATGGAATACGGGGCCTCGAGGACCACGCGGCACCCGTGTAGGGGCGAAGCACGCCCGGCCCCGCAAGAACTCACTGCGCCCGGGGCGGACGCCGGCCTGGTGGATTATGCGCTGGCGGCGAGGGCCTGCTTCGCCCCACGCCACCGCGAAGAGAACCTGCGCCCGGGATCGAGTGACCAGCCACGGCCGGTGAGGTCCGCACGCGGTTTGACGCCAGCCAGAGGTCTGATAGGCGGAGCTTGGCGGCCGGCCCGCGAGAAAGCAAAGGCTCCCGGAGCCTTGAACCGCTCCGGGAGCCTGCCATCCGTCCGGCTAGCACTCGCTATAGCCGCATGAGTAGCACTTGCGGCAACCTTCCTCGTTGACCAGGCTCGCTTCCCCGCACTCCGGGCAGAGATCGCCGATCTTCAGCGCCAGCTGGCCCGGTGCCGGGTCGTGCGGCTCCGTATAGGCCACTTCCGGCGTGTGGCCGAGGTATTCGGCCAACGCTCGGGCCAGCCCATCGGGAAGCGAAAGGACACGGTTGGGGCCAAAGCCCATAGGCCGTCCACCGCCTATGCCTGCCAACTGCCGGACGACCTCCGCCATTCGCTCCCGGGGCGGCACAGGGGAAGCGACGCGCAAGACGTAAGAGGCCAGGCGTCCAATCGCCTCGGACACGGCGGCCGTCTCCGATCCCGCCTTGGCTGTCGTGATGAACATTTCGAAGGGCTGGCCTTCGCCATTCTGATTCACGGTGACAAACGCTTTGCCCAGCGGCGTGCTGATCTGGTAGGTGCTCCCGTCGAGCCTCGAGGGGCGGGCCTTCTTGCCTTCCTGCCAGATTTTCAGCTGGGCAGCCTCCTTGCCTTCCTTCTTGCGGGCAGCCACCGCCCTGGTCTCCAGGACGACTCGCTCCCGCGAGCCGGTCACGTAGACGGTGAGCCCTTTGCAGCCCAACTCCCAGGCCAGCATGTAGGCCTTGGAGACGTCTTCGGGCGTGGCGTCCTCCGGGAAGTTGCACGTCTTCGACAGGCTGTTATCGACGAAGGCCTGCATCACCGCCTGCATCCGGACGTGCTCCTCGGCGGTGATGTCCTGGGAGACGACGAAGATCTCTCGCACTGTCTGGGGAACAGCGGGAACAGCCCGGCAGGAGCCCTTTTCCCGCACCTCCGCCACGGTTTGTTCTCGCTCCGCGTCGCTCAGGCCGCCCTCCGCCAGCGCCTCTTCGAACAGGGGGCTCGTATAGGTGAGCTGCAAATCCCGCCCGTTGTCGTCGACGTGCCGGTAATACGCCAGCGCGAAGACGGGCTCGCAGCCGTAGCCTTCGCATCCGGCAACCGTGGCGATCGTGCCCGTCGGTGCGATCGTCGTTTGAGCCGCATTGCGGATCCCATGGAGCCGGATGCCCTCCACTACGTTTTCCCAATCGACCGCCGGGCGATGGAACTCCCGGGTGTAGGGGGAAAGCGGCACAGGAGGCTGCCAGGTGAGCCGGTCGGGATCGTAGATGCTACCGTGGAGCGCCAAGAAGGGGCCTCGCTCGCGGGCCAGCTCGACGCTGGTCAGCATGCAATGGTAGCGGATGAATTCCATCAGCTGGCCGGCGAACTCCTGCGCTTCCTCCGATCCGTAGCGCACCCCGACGTGGTACATCAGATCGCCGAGGCCCATGATCCCGAGCCCGATCCGGCGGGCGCGGTGGGCGGCTTCACGCAACTGCGGGACGGCGGGGACGTAGGCGTTTGCGGTGACGACGTCGTCGAGGAACTTCGTGCTGGCGACGACCGTCTGGCGCAGCTTCTCCCAATCGACCCGATGGTCCGGCTCGAAGTGTTCGGCGAGATTGATCGAGCCCAGGCAGCAATTCTCGTACGGCCCGAGCCACTGCTCTCCGCAGGGGTTGGTGGCCTCGAGCCGATAGAGATGAGGGACGGGATTGCTGCGGTTGGCCGCGTCGAGGAAGAGCACCCCAGGCTCGCCGTTGTGGTGAGCGTGCTTGACGATCAGATCGAAAACCTCCCTCGCCCGGACCGTTTCAACGACCTCGCCCGTATGCGGCGCGACCAAGTCGTAGTACCCGTCGTCGCGGACCGCCTGCATGAAGGCGTCGGTGACGCCGACGGAGATATTGAAATTGGTGATCTGGTTCTCATCCACCTTGCAGGTGATGAACTGGCGGATGTCGGGGTGGTCGACGCGCAGGACGGCCATGTTGGCGCCGCGCCGCGTGCCGCCCTGGGCGATTTCCCCAAAGGCCTTGTCGTAGACGCGCAGGAATCCCACCGGCCCCGTGGCCTCACCGGCCGATGACTTGACCATCGCCCCCTTCTGGCGCAGGCGGGAGAAGGAGAAGCCGTTTCCTCCACCGGTCTGTTGGATGAGGGCGGCGTCGCGCAGAGTCTGGAAGATTCCGGCCGAATCGCGGCCCATGTCGTCGTTGATCGGCAGCACGAAGCACGCCGCGAGCTGGCCGAGCGGAGTGCCGGCGCCTGTGAACGTGGGAGAGTTGGGGAAGAAGAGTTTGGAGGCCAGTAGATCGTAGAACTCGAGAGCCGCCGCAAGAACGTCGCCGCCCCACTCTTCCTCGGCACTGGCAACCGAGTAGGCCACGCGCCAGAACAACCCTTCGATTGACTCGCTCGCCTGACCGTCCTCGCCGCGCCGGATGTATCGCTTGAGCAGCACGGTGCGGGCGTTTTCGCTCAGCTCCACTGGCCGGGCGCTTTCGGGGATCGGTGGAATCGAGGATGGGCGTGTCGACCCGCCCTCCAACCTCACTTCAGGTTTCGCCGTCTCCAACATTCCGCTCCCTCCGACCCTGTTGACGCAGCACCTTGATCCCGAAGACGGCTCAACGAAAAGCGGGCCGCCCGCGCTCCAGATGAGCGCAGCCGCCTAGCCTTCCAGAAGCCGATCGATCTCGTTGCGGATGGCCCGGAGATCGTCCAGGCCTAGGTAGACGATGGCGTAGCGGATGTAGGCGATATGGTCGAGCTCCTTGAGCCCGGCAATCACCATGTCGCCGACCACGCGGCTTGAGACCTCGGACTTGCCCATCGCCTGAAGGGTGGATTCGATCTCCCCGACGAGACGGTCGACGTCGGCGGCGGAGACCGGCCGCTTGGCACACGCGATTCGAATTCCGCGGGCGAGCTTGTCCCGATCGAATTCCTGGCGAGTGCCGTCTTGTTTGACGAGCAGAGGAGTGGCCAGAACCGCGCGTTCGTAGGTGCTGAAGCGCTGCTTGCACGCCAGGCAGACTCGCCGCCTCCGAACGCCGCCGCGCGCATCGTGAGTCGTGTCGATCACTCGCGTTCGGTGGCTACGACAATACGGACAACGCATCGAAAGAAGGCTGCCTTAGAACGTGCGTTTGATGCCAGATCTCGGACGTTCCACTCGACGTCCCCCAACATCCCGGGCGACAGGTCGCCATTCTAGCACAGCCCGCGAATCACCCGCAAGAACCGTGCTAGGTCCGAACCTTAAAGTTTCCGGTACTTTGGTACTGCCGAGCGCGCGCCGAGCCGGCACCGGGAGGAGGAGGCCGGTGCCGGCCCGACGGTGGCGGGATCCCTGCCGACCAGGCCGGCGGGGAACCCACCTGCATGCGTGAGCCCGGTCGGCTCACGCCTAGCGGCGGCGGAGGAATGCCGGGATGTCGAGGTCGTTGATGTCGAACGCTCGCGGCTGGAACGCCTCCACCGAAACGCTCTCCCGGGCCGGCGTCTGAACGGTCTCGGAGCGGGCAAGGCGCCGGTTGGCCGTTCGGCGGGCCAGGCCGGAGCCCTCAAACCCGGTGGCGATGACGGTGATCCGGACGTCGTCGCCCATGTTGGGGTCGATCACCGCGCCGAAGATGAGGTTGACGTCGGGATGGGCGGTTTCCTTGATGATGGCGGCGGCCTGATTCACCTCGAAAAGGCTCAGGTCGGAGCCGCCGGTGATGTTGAAGAGGATGCCCCGCGCCCCGTCGATGGTGATATCGAGAAGCTGGCTCGAGATCGCCTGTTCGGCGGCGTTGCGGGCACGGTCTTCACCGGAGCCGGAGCCCACGGCCATCAGTGCCGCCCCGCCCTCCGACATGATCGTGCGCACGTCGGCGAAGTCGAGGTTGATCAGGCCGGGGACGGTGATGAGCTCGCTGATGCCCTGAATGCCCTGGCGCAGCACGTCGTCCGCCAGCTTGAAGGCCTGTTGGAGGCTAGCGCGCTTATCGGCGATCTGGAGCAGCCGGTCGTTGGGGATCACGATCAGCGTATCCACGTGCTCCTTGAGCCTGCCGATGCCGGCCTCGGCCGTCTGGGCCCGTTTGGCGCCTTCGAAAGTGAAGGGCCGAGTGACGACGCCGATGGTGAGGGCGCCCACTTCCTTGGCGATCTGGGCGATCACCGGGGCGGCGCCCGTCCCGGTGCCGCCGCCGATGCCGGCGGCGATGAAGATCATGTCGGAGCCCTTGATCACCTCGTAGAGCTCCTCGGCCGATTCCTCGGCCGCCTTCTGGCCGATGTCCGGGTTGCCGCCGGCGCCCAGGCCGCGAGTGAGCTTCTCTCCCACCCGCACCCGCTTGGGGGCGTCGGAGAGCAGGAGCGCCTGGGCGTCGGTGTTGACGGCGACGAACTCGATCCCCGCCATGCCCTCCTCGATCATGCGATTGACGGCGTTGCTCCCGCCGCCCCCGATCCCGATCACTTTGATTCTGGCAAACGATTCCATCTGCGGTACAGGGTACATCTCTCTTCCTCCTCTGGTGTCGCGCGCTCGCCGGGTCTTCATCGCCATTCGGCGGCCGAGTTATCCGGGCAAGAGCCGCCGCAGAAAGTCGGCGGCTCGGGCGAGATCGAATCTGGGCAGCGTCAGACCACGGGCGCCATGGCCCTCGAGGGCTGCCTGCTCGTCCTGCAGGCGCGCCCAATGCAGTAGGCCGACGCTGGCGGAATAGGCCGGGGAGTGAAGCTGATCCACCAAGCCGCGCAGGTTCTCCGGCCCGGCCACGCGCACCGGCAGCTCCAGGACGTCGCTGGCCACGCTTCGGATCCCCGGGAGCTGGCTGGTGCCGCCCGTCAACACCATCCCTGCGGGCAGCAGGCCGTCGTATCCGGATCGCTTGATCTCCTGCCGCACCAGGCCGAAAAGCTCCTCCACGCGGGGCTCGAGAATGCGAGCCAGCTCCACGCGCTCGATCTGGAGCGCCTTCTCCTGGCCGAATGGGCGCACGGCAAAGGCCTCGCTTCCTTCGACGTCGACGACGCGGCTGTGGCCGTGGCGCCGCTTCACCGTTTCGGCGGTCTCGGGCGGAAGGTGCAGCCCCTGGGCGATATCGCCGGTCAGGTGATCCCCGCCAACCGGGATCACCGCCGTGTGCCAGACGGCGCCTTCAATGTAGACGGCGATGTCGGCCGTGCCTCCGCCGACGTCGCAGACCACGACGCCCATTTCGCGCTCGGTCTCGGTGAGCACCACCTCGGCGGCCGCCAAAGGCCCGAGCACCCAGCTATCCACTTCCAGCCCGCCGGCCTGGACCGCTTTCTCGAAGTTTCGGAGCGCGGTGGCGGCCGCGGTGACGATATGAGCCTCCACCTCCAGGCGATAGCCGTGCATCCCGATGGGCGACTTGATGCCGTCCTGGCCGTCGACGACATACCCGCGCGGGATCACGTGCACCACCTGGCGGTTGTACGGCAAGGCGATCGAGCGGGCCGCGTCGACGGCGCGGCCGACATCGTCGAAGCTGATCGTCCTCCCGGCGACCCCCGACATGCCCTTGCTGTTGAGGGAGGAGATCTGCGCCCCCGAGAGGCTCACCAGCGCCGAGGCGATCTCGAAGCCCGAGGTTCGCTCGGCCTTGTCTTTGGCCGAGGCCACCGCCTGGGCCACGCCTTCCATGCTCACCACCCCGCCCTTGCGCATGCCCTGGGACGGGACGTTGCCCACCCCAATCACCCGCAGTCGCCGTTCGGCGTCTACGTGACCGACCAGGGCGCAGACCTTGGTGGTGCCGATATCCACGCCAACGAAGATCGGATCGTCCGCGCCGACGAGAGTTGTCACTGGCGTTGCCTCTGCAACGAGTAGAACGGCGAGTACGGATCTTCCACGCTCACCAGGAGCGGGTGGATTCCCTCTGCCATGATGTGCTCCACCAAGAATTGATACGTTCGCACCTTCGCCACCATGTCGCCGCCCGAGCCGAAGTAGACGCGCCAGCCGCGCGGATCAAGGAATGAAAGGCCGTGATCCCGATCGGCGTAGAGCATCTCGATCTCAGGCAGCTGACTCCTCAATAGGACCGCGGCTTCCAAGACCGATGGGGCGACCACAGGCTCCAACGGATCGGGGCTGATTTGGAGCAGCGGCTCTTCGGATTCCACGCGCACCTGGCCGGGAAACGCCCCACGCCCCAGGAAGGCGATCCCCTCCGAGCTCACCCACCAGGTGAGGTCCCCGTCGTCCCATTCGACCACCGGGATGCGCTCGTGGATGGTGATCTCGACGCGGTTTGGCCATCCGATGGACACCTCGGCCTCTCCCACCTCGGGCTCCTGGAGGAGGCGGTGCACCACGTCCCGCGGGTCGAGCAGGAACACCGATTCGCCATCCACCCGCGCCAGGGAGCGCACCTGGCTTGGGCTGAGGAGCCTGGCTCCACTGACGCTCGCTTCCGCCACGCGAAAGCTCCCGGCGGCCAGCACGCTCTGCAGCGCCCAGGCCGTCAGCGCCAGCAGGACGGCGCTCAACACACGCGGCCCCGGGCGGACCACCGGGATCGAAGGCAGGCGGAGCTCGGCTCCCAGCTCGGCGGGGAGGGCCAGGTCGTGCCGCCGTCGCGGAGGGCGCGTGCGCGCAGGCCGAGGACGCCGCTCTCGGGGGGCCGGCTCAACCACGGCTTCCACGCGCGCCCGGCGGGAGCGGACCTCGTCCGCCCGCGTCCGGTCTGGCACGGGTCCTCGGCGGGCGACGGTCATCCCGCCCCTCCATACTCACGGATCAAGCGGTCTTTCTGGCTCTGGCGCTCGAGCGCCAGCTCAATCAGCCGGTCCATCAGCGCCGAATACGAGAGCCCGGCAGCCTCCCACAGCTTCGGGTACATGCTGATCTTGGTGAATCCCGGGATGGTGTTCAATTCGTTCAAGTAGAGGTTTCCCGTTGAGCGTTCGAGTAGGAAATCGGCCCGCGCCATCCCCGCTCCATCGATCGCTTTGAATGCTTCCACAGCAAGCCGCCGGACCTCGGCGGCGATCCCGGGATCGACCGGCGCCGGGATCAGAAGCCGGGAAGTCTCGTCGAGGTATTTGGCGCGGTAGGAGTAGAACTCATCGCTCGGGATGATCTCGCCCACCACCGAAGCCTCGGGCGCCTCGTTCCCCAATACGCTCACTTCAATTTCCCGCGCCTCGATCCCGCGCTCGACGAGCACCCGCCGATCGTAGCGGGCGGCGTCGATCAACCCTTCGTAGAGGTCGGATCGGCTGCGGCACTTGCTCACACCAACCGACGACCCCAGGTTGGCAGGCTTGGTGAACAACGGGTATGGCGCCACGGCCTCGGCGCGTTGCATCACTTCGTCGCGGCGGTCCTCGATCCACGATGAAGGGAAGAGCACCGACTCAGCCACCGGAATCCCACGCACGCGCATCAGCTCCTTGAAGAGCCCCTTGTCCATCGCCACCGAGGAGGCCAGGACGCCGCAGCCCACATAGGGCACATCCGCCATCTCCAAGAGTCCTTGAAGAGTGCCATCCTCCCCATACGAGCCGTGGGTGACAGGGAAGACCACATCGATCCGCTGAAGAAGCTCGAGCTCTCGCCCGGGCTCCCAGCGGAAGAGCGCCCGATGCCCCGGCTCGCCGACGATGGCCACGGGGTCGAGAATCTCGGCCCTTCCCTCGAGGAAGGCGCTGAGCGCATCGGGCCCGCCAAACCAGCGGCCGTCCTTGCGAATGCCCACCGGCAGGATCTCGTAGCGAGCCGGGTCGAGAGCGGAGAGCACGGA
The DNA here is from genome assembly GCA_035288185.1 of Anaerolineales bacterium. Classification (GTDB taxonomy): domain Bacteria; phylum Chloroflexota; class Anaerolineae; order Anaerolineales; family E44-bin32; genus DATEAV01. The sequence goes on from DATEAV010000110.1 coordinate 30,931, forward strand.
GCGCGCCGACATGAGCGAGACTTCGTGCTCGCCGGACCGTCCGCCGAAGACGACTGCGACCCGGAGCTTGTCGGTCAATCCGCTCCTCCCACGCCTGGCCGTGCAAGTCCTTGCCCCTCCCAATCACCGATGAGCTCCACCTCGAGCTCGAGCTCCACCCCGAACTTCTCCTTCACCGCCGCGCGCGCCCGCTCGATCAAGGCCCCGACGTCGGCTGCCCGCGCCCCGCCGCGATTGACGAAGAAATTCGCGTGCTTGGCGCTGATCTCCGCCTGCCCTTCCTGCGTCCCCTTGAGCCCGGCCGCTTCAATGAGACGGGCTGCGTAGTCGCCGGCGGGGTTTTTGAACATCGAGCCCATGCTCGCCCCGGCCGGCTGGGTGCTCTTCCGCTGGGCGACGTGCTCCGCCGCTTTGGCTTTGGTCGCCGCCGCCGTGGAGCGCTCCAGGCGGAAGGAAGCGCCCAGGACCACGGCCTCGCCGGGATGGCGCTTGAGCCAGGACGTGCGATAGCCGAACTCAAGCCGCCCTGCCGGCCAGCTCTCCACTCGTCCGTTTCGTTGCAAGATCTCGGCCACCTCCAAGCATCCGGCCGTATCTCCGCCGTGGGCGCCGGCATTGCCCACAACGGCCCCACCGATGGTCCCGGGAATCGTGGCAGCCCACTCCAATCCGGTGAATCCCTTGTCAACCGCGCGGCGTGCCGTCGTTCCAAGGGAGGCTCCGGATTCAGCCCACACGATCGGCCCGCGCTCCCCTGCCTCGAAGTGCACCCTGCGAGCCTGGTTCAAGACGACCACTCCGCGGATCCCCGCGTCTGCCACCAGAACGTTGGAGCCCCCGCCCAGGAGCCGGAACGGCGCCTCCAGACGCCAAAGCGTCTGGGCGATTTCTTCCAGCTCGCCAGGCCCACGGGCGACGAGGAGGAAATCGGCCGGGCCGCCGATGCGGGCCGAGGTGTGCGCGGCCATGGGGGCGCCCTCTTTCAGGCGGCCCCGAAAGGCTCTCCGCAGCCCCTCGGCCAGGGCAGCCGGCAGGGGCTTACCCGTCACAGACGGCGCACTTTCTCAATGAGCCGGTCGACGACCTCACGCTCCGGCAGGGCTCCGAGCTCCGGCAGGGCCAGGTCTCCCTGCATCGGCTCCATTGCCCGCTTTGCCGCTAGGCGGAGTTTGAGCTCCATCCGGCGGTCGTACTCGAAGATCCGTCGATCAACCTTTTTCGGAGCCATCTTGCTTCCCTCCGGCCTTGCCTTGCATTCGTGCCAGGACTTCCTTCCCCACCTCGTTGCCGTCGCCCGCGCTCAGCGTCACTACCACGGCGGGGGCCTTCAGCCGCGAGAGCACGCTCTCGGCAGCTTCGGCCAGCAAAGGGATAAATCGTGCCTCGGGATGCATCATTCGTTCCACGATTAGCCTCCCGCTCACCTCCGGATCGGGCGCTTCGCGGGAGGCGAAGACCTCGGTGACAATGACGTGATCAGCGTCGGAGAAGGAGGCAGCAAAGGCCTCCAGCAGTGCACGGGTGCGGCTGTAGGTGTGGGGCTGGAAGACGGCCCAGATTTCCGTCTGGGGGTAGCGCTGCCGGGCGGCCGCCAGCGTCGCCCGGATCTCGGTGGGGTGATGGGCGTAGTCGTCGATCACGCACACACCCTCCACCTCGCCGATCATCTGGAAGCGACGGGCCGTCCCGTGGAACTCGGTGAGCGCCCGGCGCCCGTCGGCGAACGAGACGCCGACCGCGTCCGCCGCGGCCAGTGCGGCGAGGGAATTCACGACGTTGTGAACGCCGGGCAGCCGGTTGCGGGCCAACCCCAGGAGCTCGCCCCTGCGGAGCACGAGGAAATCCGAGCCGCCAGCCGCGTTGGCCCGGATTTCCTCGGCCCGCCAATCGGCCTCGGGATCGAGGCCGTAGGACAGGCGCCTCACGCCCGCCGGAGCGAGCGAGAAGGCTCCCGGATCATCTCGACAGACGACCAGAAGGTCGGTCACTTGAGCGGCGAATGCCTCGAAAGCCTGGTGAAACTCGGCCGGCGTCGGATAGCAGTCGGGATGGTCGTGCTCGACGCTCGTGATCACGCCAATGCTCGGATGCAGGGCCAGGAAGGCGCGGTCGTACTCATCGGCCTCGATCACGAAGTGACGCCCCTTCCCGGCGCGGGCGTTGGTCCCGAAGTCCTCCAGGATGCCCCCGACGATGAACGTCGGCTCCAGCCCGGCGATTTCCAGGAGCCTGGCGATCAGGCCGGTTGTGGTCGTCTTCCCGTGTGTGCCGGCGACGGCGATCGTCTCGCTCCCCGCCGTCAGCTCGGCCAGGAAGGTGTTCCGCCGGACGACGGGAATCCCCGCCCGCTCTGCGGCGATCACCTCGACGTTCTCCGCCGGGACGGCGGACGACACGACGACGAGGTCGGCCCCGGCGACGTTCTCAGCCCGGTGGCCGTAGCTCACCGGGATACCGGCCGTCTCGAGGGCCTGCGAAAAGGATGAAATTGCCTGGTCTGAACCCGTCACCGCATCGCCTCGCTCGTGAAGGACCCGCGCAATCGCCGAAAGTCCCGCGCCTCCGATTCCCACCAGATGCACCCGCCGGCTCATACGAACACGACGATGATGAACACGAACACGACGCCGACCGCGAAATAGATCTGGGGGACGCCCAGGATGGCCGGCGGCAAATAGGCCACCAGATCGTTGATCTGCGTCGCCAGCGCAGTCCCCTCCTCCGGCCGCACGATGAGCTCCGTGGGATATCCCGCCTGATGCAGGTAGTACCAGAGCGAGCCGACGAAGAGATAACCGTTGAGCGCGCCCATGAATAGACCGAGCAGGATCTCTTCGAGCCGCTCGCGGACGACCTTGGGCTGGAGGGCGCGCAGGTTTGGCGTCTGATATCCGAAGAACGCCAGCAGGAGCAGCAACACCCCGCGGATGACGAATTGCGCTGATCCCGGCTGAGTGGCCAGCGCGGTCCGAAAGGGCTCGACGTAGGTCTCGAGGATGGCGTTGAGGAACAGACCCAGCACGATGGCGCTCGTGACCAGCAGCTCCTTGGCCCAGCCGCGCATCGCCCCGATGATCGCGAAGAGGACGACGAACATGCCGAAGAGAGCGACGAGGCTGATCATCTGGACCGGGCCCCCTGGGCGGCGAGGCGCATGATCTCCGCTGCGATCGCCTGCGCGGCTCCCGGCTGGGCGAGCCGCCGTGATGCCTCGGCCATGGCGCGCAGGCCGCCTGGGTCGTCGAGCAGAGCCAGGATGGTGGGCCCAAGCCTGCCTGGAAGGTCTTCGTCGGGGAGCACGACGGCGGCGCCCCGCCCGGCCAGGTAGTCGGCGTTCACCTTCTGGTAGCGCCAGGCGTGTGGGTAGGGGACAAGAACCGCCGGCAAACCGAAGAGCGGGAGCTCGCCCAACACGGATGCGCCGGCACGCGAGACGGCCAGATCCGCGGCGGCATAGGCGGCGCCCATTTCCTCGTGCAGGTAGCCGTGCGCGTGATAGCGAGCGGCCAGCGCGGCTGGGATCACCGCCCTCCGGGTTTCCACTTCGGGCCAATCCAGCTCTCCGGTGAGGTGGACGACTTGAGCCCGCTCGAGCAAGGCGGGCAGGCAATTCCAGAGGGCGCGGTTGATCGAGCGCGCGCCGCGGCTCCCTCCGAAGACGAGCAGGACCGGCAGCTCGAGCTCCAGGCCAAGGCTCCGCCGTGCCGCAGCGCGATCGAGCGCCACGAGCCCGGGCCGCGTGGGGTAACCAGTGACGACCACGCGGCGTCCTTCGGCGTGATAGCGGCGCGACTCCTCGGCCGTCACCGCGACGACCTGCGCCCTGAGGCTCAAGAACCGCAGGGCAAGGCCGGGCTCGATATCGGGGATATAGACGGCGGCGGGGAGGCCGCGCCCGGCCAGCGCCACCGGCGCGCCGACGTAGCCGCCGGTGAAGAAGAGCGCCTCGGGCCGGAACCGACGCATCACGCGGCGGGCGGCAGCGACGCCGCGGCCCAGCCGGATCAGGTTTCCCGGCAAGGCGCGCAGCCCGACGCCGTGGATCCCGGCCGCAGGGACCGCCTCGAAGGGCACGCCGGCCCGCCGCACGAGCCCCTCCTCCATCCCGCCCTCGCCGCCGACCCAGAGCACGTCAGCTCGCTCGCCGAGGGCGTGTATGACGGCCAAGGCGGGATACACTCCGCCGCCTGTGCCGCCAGCCGACACCAATAACCGCATCGTAGCCTTTCGTCGCCGGCAGAATCGCCGCCCGCCTCGAAATGTTGAGGAGCAGCCCGACGCCGGCCAGGGTCGTCACCAAACTTGAGCCGCCAAAGGAGAAGAAGGGGAGCGCATTCCCCGCGAAGGGGAGTAGCCCCAGCAGCACCGACATATTGACCATCGCCTCGACGGTGATCCAGAAGGTGATGCCCGTGCCGAGCAGCAGTCCCAGCCTCTCCGAGGATTGCAGGGAGGTGCGAAAGCCGCGCCACAACAAGAGAAAGAACAGGCCGAGCACCAACAGCGCGCCGAGAAGCCCGAGCTCCTCCCCGATGATGGCGAAGATACTGTCGGTATGAGGCGCGGGGAGGAAGCCGAATTTCTCCCGGCTGGCCCCCAGCCCGCGGCCGATGAGCCCTCCGGAGTAGAACGCCTGCAGCGAGTGCTGCACGTGATAAGAGGCCTGCTCGATGTCCACCAGCCCGGCCAGGTAGTCGTGCCAGCGCTGGCGGCCGGTGCTTGTGAGCCAGACCAGGACGTAGCCGACTACCCCGCTGCCCAATGAGACCAGAGCATATTGCGAGGGGCGCGCACCGGCCAGGAAGAACATCCCCAGCGCCACCGCGGCCACCGTGAGCACGGCGCTGAGGTCGGGCTGCAGCATGATCAGCCCGCCAATGATTCCGATGATGACCATCAGGGGCAGGAAGCCATAGCCCCACTCTGTGAGGCGCTCGCCCTTGGATTCCATCCAGACCGCGAGATAAATGATCAGGGCGAGCTTGGCCAGCTCGGATGGCTGCACCGACCCGCCCAGGAACGATCGGCGCGGGCCGCCGCCGGCGTTCACAACGAGGACGGCCATCAGGGCCAGAATGCACACGACGATGAGCGGGAGGGCATACTTGCGCAGCCAGCGGAGCGGCGTTGCCGCCGCCACGCCCAGCGCCGCCAGACCGATGGCGAGATTCGTCAGCTGGCGCCGAAACAGGGCGTTGGGATCCTGGAAGAGGCGCCAGGAGACGTCCCAGGAGGCCGAATAGACCATCACCAGCCCAAAGGTCACCATCACAGCAATCAGGAGCAGCAGCCACGGGTCGAAGCCCAGGAACCGCAGGCGGCGGGTGAGCGGCGATTCGGGTAACAGGGACGGAAGCGTTGCTTCGGTCACAGTGCCCTCACCCAGGCCTTGAACTTCTCGCCGCGGGCTTCGAAATCGACAAACTCATCGAAGCTCGTCCCGCCCGGGGCCAAGAGCACGACGTCGCCGGGCGCCGCCAGGCGCGCCGCCGCTTGCACGGCCGTTTCGAGGCCGGGACAGACTTCCAGAACGAACCCCCGCGGGCCCGGGCAGGCGGCCTCGACCGCCCGCAGGATCTTGGGCGCCGCTTCGCCAAAGAGCACAAGCGCCCGCACGCGGCCGCAGATCTCCGCGGCAAACTCCGCCCACGGCAGATCCTTGTCCCTCCCGCCAGCCAGAAGAACGAGCGGCTCATCGAAGGAACGGACGGAGGCCAGCGCCCGTTCGGGCGCCGTGGCGATCGAGTCGTTCCACCAATCCGCGCCCCGGGCGCGAGCAACGAACTCCAGCCTGTGAGGCAGGCCGCGGAAGGAGCGGATCCCCAGCCGCATCGCCTCGGAGCTGAAGCCGGCCGCCCCGGCCACGGCGCAGGCCGCGGCTACATTCAGCAGATTGTGCCGGCCCCGCAGCTGGACCTCGCTCACCGGGCAGATTTCCTCATCCTTCTCGCTCGTCCGGATCCAGATCCGATCTCCCGAGAGGTAGCTCCCCTCGCCGTTTTCCGGGCGCGTCCACCCGAAGCTCATCAGCCGTCCGCGGGCCCGCGAGCGCAGAGCCCATGCCCCCGGGTCGTCCCGCCCGAGCACGGCGGCCGAATCCGCGCCCTGGAACTCGAGAAGGCGCGCCTTGGCCGCCGTATAGGCCTCCATCGTCTTGTGACGGTCGAGGTGATTGGGGGTGATATTGAGAATCGCAGCCACGGTCGTGCCGAGCGTCACCAGCTCGAGCTGGAACGAGGAGAGCTCGAGCACCACCCAGTCGGTGGCACGGATCTCCGGGAGGTCGGCCAGCAGCGGGCGGCCAATGTTGCCTCCGACCCAGGCGTGCCGCCCGCTGCCGGCCAGGTGGGCGCCAGCCATGGTTCCCACCAGTGCCGTCGTCGTGGTCTTTCCGGCGGACCCGGTGATGCCGATCGTGGGCGCCGGGCACGCTTCCAGAAAGACCTGGGAGTCGTTGGAGAGCGGGATGCCCCGCTCACGGGCCTGATGTGCCAGCGGCAGATCGGCGGAAACCCCGCCGGAAAGGCACACCAGATCCGCGCCCTCGATCAGGTCGGACGGATGCCCGCCGAAGACGAAATCCATCGCCAGATCCGCGAGCTCAGCGCGCTCGGCGGCCAGCTTCTCGGCGGGCTTGAGGTCGGTCACCACGACTCGAGCTCCTCGCTCTGCGAGATAGCGGGCGAGGGCCTTGCCCTGTCGAGCCAGACCCACGACCACCACTCGCCGTCCTCTCCAGGCATCCACGCGTGCTCCATCAGGCCGCTTTGCTCTCCGGCGCGGCTTCGCCGGCAGCCGGCCGTTTCTTCAACCGGCTGGCGCTCGAAGCCACCCGCGGCAGGGCCCGCTCGGAGCGCTTCTGCTCATCGACGCCGATCCACAGGTGGTGCGGCATCACCGAGCGCGCCGCCCGCACCTGCACCCCTCCCAAGTCGCCCTCGGACCCATTCAATCCGGCCGGGTTCACCAGGCAGAGCGTCGGCGTGCGCCCATACTTCTCGGCATAGTAGGCCGCGGCGCGTTTCACCTTTTCGGGAAGCGTGCGGGCGCTGTCGTCAAACCAGAGCATTCCGATTTCCATCGTTCCTCCTTTCTCTAGATCAGGGCCAGCGCGACGCCCACCATCGCCGCCAGCAGGCCCACCAGCCAAAACCGCTGGACGACCTGGGTCTCGCTCCAGCCCATCAGCTCAAAGTGATGCTGGAGCGGCGCCATCTTAAAGAGGCGCCTTCCTTTGGTCAGCTTGAAGTAGGCGATCTGGAGGATGTCGCTCAGCGTCACGCTCACCGGGATGATGGCGATGATCGTCAGCAGAGCCCACTGGCCGGTCATGAGCGCCACGACGGCCAGAGTGGCGCCGAGCGAGAGCGATCCGGTGCCGCCCATGAAGAGCTCGGCGGGGTGAACGTTGTACCAGAGAAAGGCGAAGATCGCCCCGACCAGTGTGAAGCAGAAGCGCACCAGGAACACCTGCCCCTGCAGCAGGGCGATCACCCCGTAGGCGGCGAAGGCGGTCGCCGAGATCAGGCCGGCGAGCCCGTCCAGGCCATCGGTGAGATTCACCGCGTTGCAGGAGCTGACAATCACGAACGCGGCGATGGGGATGTACCAGAGCCCCAGGTCGATCTCATCCGGGAAGCTCGGCAGGTAGAGGTCGGGCGCCTCAAGCGCATACTTCAGCGCCAGCGCCGCTCCGATGGCCAGGATCACCTGGATGAGGAACATCCAGCGGGCGCGAATGCCCACCCCGCGCAACGGCCCGCGCACGCCCTGCCAATCGTCGATGGCGCCCAGGAGGGCGTAGGCCACCATGACCAGCATCGGCAGCAGCACCGAGCGGCCCAGCACGTCGAGGGGGCTGAGCAGCGTCACCAGGTTGAGCACCCCCGTCACGAGCAGCACCGGGATCACCATCATCCAGCCGCCCATCGTAGGCGTCCCGAGCTTGGTGATGTGCCGCTGAGGCCCCTCGATCCGGATCTGCTTGCCAATCTTCAGCATGTGCAGGATGCGGATCAGGGGTCCGCCCCAGATCACTGTGAGCAGGAAACTGATTCCGCCCAGGGCGAGCGCCATTGCGGCCTGGTTCACGGGCGCTCCTCCAGGAGGGTAATAATCTGATCCATGTGCATGCCGCGCGAGCCCTTCACCAGGACGACGTCCCCCTGGGTGATCGCCCCGCGCAGGTGGCCGACGGCCTCCTGGGTGTCTTTCACCAGGACGACCTGGCGCAGGCCGGCCTTCCCGGCCTCGTCGGCGATCCAGCGGGCCCGCTCGCC
>DATEAV010000111.1:0-38757 GCA_035288185.1 Anaerolineales bacterium
GGTCGACGCCCAGGCGCCCGACGATCGGCCAGCCGCTCCCGCCGGGGAGGCTCACCCGGCTCCAGGCGCGGACGACGTAGCTTGCGCCGGGCGTCGTCGAGACCACCTGGTAGATCCCGGCGTGCTGATCGTCGCCGCTGGGCTGGGCACGCACGCGCTGGGCTCGACTGCCACCGTGGAACTGATCCGTCACGACCGCGAAGGTTGGGCCGTAGCCGGCTGAGGTGAAGGCTGTCCAGCCGTCCCCCACCCCACCGGTCTGGGTTCCCGCCTCGAAGCCCCCGTTGATCAGGGCGCCGGAGGGCGTGGGCGTGGTCGCCGGAGGGGGCGCGGTCGGCGTGGCCGTCGTCGCGCCTCGATTGGCCGGGTTTCGGAATTCCTCGCCCATGTCGGCGAGAGCCGCGGGGATATTCCGCAGGGCAAACCTGGGCCAGCTCTGCGGCCGATCGACAAACCAGGCCAATGCTTGGACCGGAGGTAGGCTCCCACGAGTGGCGTTGTAGTTGCGGATCTCTTCGTAGGCCTGGTTGATCCAGTCCGCCATGTAGTTGCTCTGCGGCTCCGACCCCGGATCGCCCGTGTAGGTGTTGAACTCCGTGATGTAGACCGCCTTGCCGGACCATCGCGAGGGGATGTTGCGAATCACATCCCGGTAGTATCGAAAGGCGCCATCGAACGACCAGCCGCCGTAGCTGCAAGGCTGACGCGGATCCCGGCAAGCGGGCCGAATGCCTCCCGTATGGATGGCGAAGCCATCGACTCCGCTGAGGGCGGAGGCCATTTCATTCATCCAGGAGGGGGGCGTGAAGGGGGAGTTGAAGGTCGCCAGGAGTTCTGCGCCCGCGGGCATCTCGCTCCGCCGGGAGTAGAGGTAGTTGAATGCGGCGGCGTACTGCGTTGCGCTGATGTTGCCCTCGATATTGGGCTCGTTTCCCACAATGTACGTGAGGGAGAGGTCACCCAGTTCCGTGGTGCAGCGGATGAAGCTGGCTGCCCACGAGGCGTAGGCGGCGGGATCAGTGGGGACGGCGACCATGTCCCGGTAATCCACGCGGATGATGTTGACGAGGCCGTCGTTTCGGGCGGTCTGCGCCACGCTACGCACGCCTCCCGGATCAGTGGCGGGATCGCCATCGCACCATCCCACGTCGAAGATCACTTCGACGTTCCAGCCGCGTTCCCCTGCCGGGATCGAGGGATCGAGCATCCCGGAGTCCCCGCTGTACCAGTGAACGCCGGCGAGGGAAACATTGGAGGCAGCGGCGTCCGCCGAGCGTCGTGCGCTGGCCAGAGAGGCGAGCAGGAGGATGCCAAGCATGGCCGGCGCCGCGGTGAGAAGCTTCGTGGCTCCGCTGCCGAGGCGGCGGCGCCGGCCCAAGGCTTTGGAGACCGGCCGGGCCGCATGCTGGCCAGGAAGGGCCCTTCCGCTATCCGTGAGGTTCAAAATGCTCATGACATTCCTCGGGGCAAGGGATGCTCGTCGGCCGGCCCCGCCGGGCGGCAAGGTGCGTGGGTCGCCCGTGGGGGGAGGGTCTCGGGTCCGACAAGAAGAACGCGATGCGCGGCCGTCAGGGTGTGACGGAGTACTCCTGCAACGCATATTCGGAGAGTGGCCCAATCGGAGGCTGGGCTTCTCTGGCGATGCCGCCGTTCCCCGGGCCGAGATGCCAGATCGTCGCGCCCAGCACTTCGGGATACTGGGCGTAGAACTCCGCGGCCGACGGAATTCGGTCCGCGGCCGGCTGAGCTTCGCAGTCGAAGGCGACCTCGACGGAGGGCACCGGCATCGGACCCCATCCGAACTCGGTGATGAGGACGGTGGGCCGGGGCACACCCCAGCTGTCGGTGGCGCCATAGAGCCTACGCAGGCGTCCGACCAGATCCGGATAGGCGCCGGGGGCTGGGGGGCGCGGCGGGCGCGCGCCGTGGTCGTTGTTGCTCGTGCGGCTGTCGCCGAGACCGTGTTCGTGCAGGGCGATCGCGATTCGTTCGGGATGGTTCGCCGCCAGCTCGAGGAACCGGCGCATCTGCGTACCCTGCCAGTCCAGCGATTGCGGCTCACCTGTCGACCAGGAGAAGGCGGCCCAGTTGAACCCATCCCGCATCGCCAGGTGGGCCGTATGATAAGCAAACTCCGCCCACCATTCGCTCTCTCGCCGGCCGGTCACGCTCCCTCGATTCACATCGTTGATCGTCTCGATCCAGATGAAGCGCATGTACGTTGACCGAGGCAGGCGAAAGCCGTTGCTCAGCACGATCTCCGCCGGGAACATCCGCAGGAGCTCATGGCGGTGCCGGCGCCAATGCACCTCGGCCACCAACTGCGGGCTGCGCCGCGGGCTGGCGTAGTATTCGGGCGGGACATCGTAGACATCGGCGCTCCGTCGAAAGACCATCACATGTGGGCCCCTGCCCTGGAGCCGATCCATGAGCTCCTCCACTATAGCCCCCGTGTCAACGAAGCACTTGCGGAAGAACGGTAGGCCTGCAGCACTGCAGCCCGGACTCCGCGGCGGCGAGGCGCAGGCTCTGGGTGGCCATCAGGACTCGAGAGAAGCATCGGCCTCAGTGGCCGCCGAGATGCCAGCCGGGCAGGCCCAACTCGCAGGCGGAGGCTGGGGCATTCGGGCCTGCACTTCGGGAGGCGGGCCCGCGAGAATGGATCGCGCCCATCATGCTCGAGGCTCATGTAGACCGTGGGGGGCCCCTTGTTGGCCCAGTACTTGGTGTGGGAGTGGCCGTCGCCAGGTGACGAAGGCCTGGGCCCTCGTGGACCCCACAACCATTGTAGCGTGGGGATGGAGCAGCCTGGAACCCCTTTGACGTGGCTGGAATGGAATTCGAACGCTCTCGTCACGAGACTTCGACACTGCTGTGTATCGGGTTCGTGACGCGTTGGTTGCGGCCACGCCTCCGAACGCGCCCTCTGCCGGGGCGAGGGCGGGATGAGGCGGCTGGCTGGCGGCCCCATCTTCGGTGCGGTGCATGCAGAATGCATGCACCGCTCAAGCATGTGCCTGGCCCCACCTTCTTATGGGGGATGGTCAGGGGTTAGAGATAGAGAGCCAGGTCGCCGCGATCCCAGCACGCGGCGAAAGCCTGCACCATTCGGGCATCAAACTGCTGGCCGGAGAGGGAAAGGATCTCTTCCCTGGCGTGCTCCGGCGAGTAGGCGGGATGGTAGGGCCGGTCGGAGGTCATCGCGTCGAAGACGTCCACCACGGCCATCAGGCGCGCTTCTTCAGGGATCTCCTCCGCCTTCAGCCCGTGGGGATAACCAGAGCCATCCCAGCGCTCGTGATGGTGGAGGACGATGGGGACCGCATGTGCTAGGTAGGGGATCCCCTGAACCATCCGAGCGCCCACCTCGGGATGCTGCCTCATTTCCTCCCACTCTTCGGGGGAGAGGGGCCCGGCCTTGGTGAGGGTGGCCTCACGGACAGCGATCTTGCCGATGTCGTGCAGGATGGCCCCGAACTCAAGGGCCTCCAGCTTCTGGCTCCCCCATCCCATCTCTCGCCCCATCGCCTGAGCGTAGGCGCTCACCCGCTCCACGTGGTCGCGGGTGAGGTGATCGCGGGCCTCGATCGCATTGGCCAGGACGCGGAGGCTGTCCTTGTAGGCCGTTCGCAGTTGGGCGACCATCATCTCGTCGGCGCGGCTCAGCCGGGCGCGAACGGCGGAGATGAGCTCCTGGCTTGTGATGGGCTTGGTGATGTAGTCGTCGGCTCCGAGGGACCTGCCGGCGAAGATGTCTTCGCGCGTGCCGCGGGCCGTGAGAAAGACAAAGGGGGTCATCGTGCCGCCGGGCAGCTTGCGGACCGATTCGAAGAGTCCAATTCCGTCCATCACCGGCATGGAGATATCCGAGAGCACGAGCGCCGGCCGCTCGGAGGCGAAGACCTCCAGGGCGGCCTCTCCGTTGTCGGCCGTGCAGACGCGGAAGCCTGCGCCCTCCAGGATGTCACGCAGGGCGATCAGCATCGCCGGGTCGTCCTCGACGACGAGCAGAGTTCTCAGGCCGGGCTGCACCGGATCACTGCTCATCGGAGCCGAGCCTCTTGATCCTCTCTCTTCGCATGTCGCAATTATCGTTCTCCCGGCAGGCTCCGGCAACCCCCCGGAGTCCCTAGGCTTCGGGCCCGGCCTCGCGCAGCCACACCGTGACCGTGGTCCCCTGCGCGCCCTCCGCCAAGAGCTGAATTCTTCCTTGATGGTGCTCGACGATCTCCTTGCAGATGGCGAGGCCGAGCCCGGTCCCGGGGATTCCGCTCGCGCGGCCGACGATTCCACGGAAGAACCGCTCGAAGACGCGTGGGCGGTCGTCCTCCGCAATCCCGGGGCCGGTGTCGGCGATGGAGAAGACGACCCACTCCACTCCATCGGCGGACCGGCGGCCCGTCCGCAGGGTAATGACCCCGCCGGATGGCGAGTAGTTCGTGGCGTTGGTGAGGAGATTCGACATCACCTGCATGATCAGCTGCGAATCCGCGGGGATCTTCGGGAGGTCTTCCGCGAATTCCACGCGCAGAGTGAGCCCCCGGCTCTCAATCATCCGGGAGCGGTCCCCGATCAACACCCGGACAAGCGCGTTGAGATCGACGGGCGCGAGGTGCAGATCCACCTTCTCGCGGTCGTACTCGGAAATGGCCAGGAGCTGTTCGATGAGAACGACCAGGCGTTCGGTCTCGTGGCGCAGGATCGCCATGTAGTCTGGGCGGCGGTCGTCTCTGCCCGTATCGAGTAAGTCCAGATAGAGGCCGATGTTGGTCATCGGCGTGCGCAGCTCGTGAGAGATCTCGGCGACGAACTGGGCTTTGCTTCGATCAGCCGCCCGCGCTTGCTCGAGCGCCTGCTCCAACTGCTGGGTGCGCTCCCGCACGCGCTCCCCGAGCAGGTCCACGTTTCGGCGCACCTGCTCGTAGAGCGCGGCGTTCTGAAGGGCGACCGAGACCTGGTCGGCCAAGACCATGAGGAGGTCGACATCCTCGGGTTGGATTTGGGAGGGGTCGGACGACTCGATGTTGATGACGGCGATCACGTTGTCTTGCACGCGCACGGGAACGGCGATCTTCGACCGGGTGCCGACCAGGCCGGCGACGTAGTCGGGGTCTTCGCGGACGTCCGGAACCATGGCCGGTATGCCGGTCCGGGCGACGCGACCAATGATCCCCCGGCTGACCGGCATACGAGTTGCGATGGGCTCGGGACCGCTAAAGGTCTGCAGGACGAAATCATCTCCCTCGCGGAAGTAGACCTGCACGGCAGGAAAGTGGAGGCTTTCGTGCAAGCGCTCGGTGACGGTAGCCAGGACAGCCTCGGTCTCGAGGCGGCGCGCAATCGCGCTGGCGACACCCTGGATGAGGGTGAGCTCGGCGAGGCGCCGCTGGACGCTTGCGTGCTGTTCGGCGTTGAGCAGCGCCAGCCCCGCCTGCTGGCCGGTGGCCGCCAGCACGCCGAGCGGCGGGGGCTCGCCGTCGGCTGCGTGAGGCGACCAGACTAAGGCTGCCCCCCATAGCCGCTCGCCCACGAACAGGGGCACTCCCGAAACCCAGGCTCGGCCCGATGACGTCTGGATCGCCTCCTGGTAGGGGGCCTGAAGCTGCGCGGCACGGGCCGCTATGATCTCGGGGGGGAGGACGGCTCCGGAGATCGCATCCGCCGAGCCGAAGCTCACCGTCGGACCGGGCGGGACCTCGATGGCTTCCCCGCCGGGGATGGCATAGGCGGCGGCGAAGAATCCACCGTACGCCTCGAGAACACCTTCCAGCAGGCTGCGCAGGATTTCCTCCGGAAGGAGGGAGCCGGAGACACGCCGGCCGATCTCATAGACCCGGACGAGCTTGACGTGCTCGTCGGTGAGCCTCTGGTAGAGGCGGGCGTTGTTCATCGCCACCGCGGCGTGGGAGGCGAAGGCGGAGAGCCGATGGGCCGTCGCCTCGCCGAATGCGCCCGGCGTGGCGCTATCAAGGTTGAGGAAGCCCAAGATCTCATCGCCAAATCGGATGGGCGCACCGGCCCAGGATCGGATCCACTCGTATCCGGGCAGGACCGACCAGGCGGGATCGGAATGAGTTTCCGGCATGCAGACGGCCTCGCCCGCCATCATCCGCCGATAATTGTCGTGCGCGCTCACATCGAGGGAGAAAGCCGTCAGCGCCTCGGACGTCAGCCCATATGGTTCATAGCCGCGGAAGCGGACGGCTCCGGCTCGCCCATCTCGAACCACCTGAAATGAGGCCGCGTCGCAGGGAAAGGCTCGCAAGACCTGCTCGAGGATCGCATCAAGGACTTGCTCGAGCCCGACTGCACGGTTGATGGCCAGCGACGCTTCGTGTAGCGCATCGCTGATCCGCCGTTGTTCTCGTTCGGCGTCCAACAGCGCGGCGACGCCAAGCGCATTGGCGGCCTGTCCGGCGATGAGGCGCGCCAGGCGAATATCCACTTCCCCGAAGGGCGTCCGGCCGTGCTCGGCCGCCAGAGCCAGAACCCCGATGAGGCTCCGGCGCCAGACGAGGGGCACGAAGAGCCAGCGTCGTCCACGCGGCTCGGCAGCCATCGCCTGTGGCAATGGGAACGGCATCGGCGGCGCCTCGTCCTCGGCGAGCCCCGGTTCCCTCGCCAGTGCGACCTGACCCAAGACCCCTTCCCCGTAGCGGACGACCCACCCGGCGGGTAGGTCCGGGAGTTGGTGGGAAGCGGCCAATCGTAGCAATCTGTGATCCTCGTCGGCCAGGAAGATCGCCCCGCCCTGCGCATTCAGGAGATGCGTTGCCTGCTGGATTGCTGCCGCCAGGAGAGGCTCTGTGTCGCGATCTTCGGCCGTAGCCTGGACCATCTCGTAGAAGGCGCCGAGCTCAACGGCCTGGAGAAGAGCGGCCTCGAAGAGGCGCGCGTTCTCCAAGAGAAGCGCGGCCAGGCTGGCGATGGCCGGCGCCCAGGCGATCGCCTGGGCGGACGCGGTTTGGTCCCCGGCATAAAAGAAAAGAAGGACGCCAAGGACATCGTCTCGGCGAATGAGCGGTATCAGGAGGCAGGCCTCGTCGGCCAGCCAAGCAGCCGGCTCATCTCCTGGCGGCGCCTGCGGCGTGCCTGCCTGGATGTAGTTGGGGGAGGGGCAGGTCTTCGCCCAGCGAAGGAGGCTTGCAGCCGCCGAGGAAAGGCCCGTCCGGCGGTCGTCGCTGAGCGTGGGGGCGATGCACTGGGGATGCGCACCGGTCTCGGGAGAGATGATGGCGGCGCCCGACTTCGCTCCGACGATCTCTCCCGCGTTTCGGAGGACGGTGGCTACTGCGAGGCGGAGGTCACGGGCCTGGTTGACTTCCCGAAGGAGCTGATCCAGCGCGCTGTGAAGCCCCGGCTCGAGAACCGGTCCGGGCCTGTCTGGACCTTCGGGAACGTGAGCACGCGCTTCGGCCATGAGGAGACCTCAACCCCCTGCCGTCAGAAGGGGATCAGAAAGCTGCAGTGCATGGGAGGCGTCTGCCCCAAGGTCCCCCGCCCAACCGACAGGGGTGCTAACGGCTCGTCCAACGTTGCCAGGCACCCTTCCAGAGCGCGGTCTGCCCGCGCTTTCGCCCGGTGCGGAGTTGAGGAAGGTGGCCGTCGAGGGCCTTAGCCCTTCGCAAGCCCGCCTCAATGTCCTGCGCGGTGAGAGCCTCCGCCAGCTCCGCTGCAGCCGTCTCGAGCCATCGCCAATCGGCGCGAAAGCGATCGGCCTTCAACCAGTAGCCCCGCTTCTCCCAGGCCTCGATCGTCTGCTCCACAGATCGGCGCGCTTCGTCCAGGCAGAGGGCAAGGAAGGCCAGGCGGTCGGGCTGATCGTCGCTCTGCTCGATCCCTTCCAGCGCGAGCGAGGCGCCGTCGAGGAGCCTTTCGCGTGAGCGGGAGACCGATTCCGTTCGGATGACACGTGACACCGTCTCTTCTCCGAGAGCGACGCTGCCCCTCATTATAGCCCTGGTTGAGCCAAGATGAGATGAGCCAGCGCGGCGCGGCGTGCTCCGTATGCTACAATCGCTGCTTCGGAGTGGAATATGGATTTCGCAACAAGGTCACGCGGCAGGTTTCTTGTTCTGCTCTCGGCCGTTGCCGTCGCGGCCCTTGGCTTTGTCGCGGGTTTCCTCTGGCGTGGGCAGGCTCCTTCGCGATACTCGCTGCTCGACGAAGCCTACACCCTCCTCACCGAGCACTATCTAGATGCCCTGCCAGGCTCCACTGAGCTTCAGCGCAGCATGATCCGGGGCATGCTCCAGGAGGTAGGGGATCCGTTCACCGTATATGTCGAGCCGGCGGCGCATGAACTGGAGAGCGACAATCTCGCCGGGGAGTACGGCGGCATTGGAGCGCTCCTCAGCCTCGACGCGGAGGGCCGCGTTCACTTGATCCCCTCGGCAGGCGGCCCGGCCGAGCGGGCCGGCGTGCGCGAGGGGGATGTCCTTTCCGCGATCGACGGCCGTCGTCTCGAGCCCGGGACTGGCCTGGAAGAGGTGAGCGCCGCACTGCGGGGACCGGCGGGCACCGAGGTGACCCTCACCCTGGTCTCCGCCGAAACGGACGAGGCGCCGCGCGACGTGACGATGGTACGGGAGACGATCCCGTTGCCCTCGGTGACCGGCTACCTGCTGCCCGATGATCGGACGATCGGCGTCCTGGCGGTAACGTCTTTCAGTGAGCGCACGCCCGACGAACTGGCAGGAGCCTATGCCGATCTTCTCGCCCGGGGGGCGTCGAAGATCATCCTGGATCTTCGGGGCAACAGCGGCGGGCTTCTCGACTCGGGGCTCGCCGTCTCGCGCTACTTTCTCGAATCCGGCGTTGTGCTGATGGAGCGCGGGCGCGGCGGAAGCGACGAGGTGTATCGGGCCGAGCGCGCCGGAGAGGCGGCTGACGTGCCCCTCGCCGTCCTGGTCGACGCCACAAGTGCCAGCGCCGCCGAGATTGTCGCTGCCGCCTTGCAGGCCAACGGCCGCGCACCGCTCATCGGAACGGTGACCTATGGAAAGGGCTCGGTGCAGCTGATTTTCGAGCTCTCGGACGGCTCGAGCCTGCATGTCACCACCGCCCGCTGGCTGACTCCTTCCGGTGAGCAGATCGACGGCGCCGGCCTCACGCCGGACATCCCCCTGGATACGGCCGCCGCGCCTGGGGGCAGCGATCCCTTCCTGCAGGCCGCGGCCGCCTGGCTGAATGGCTCGGGGAGCTCAGGCCCGTGAAAGATACGGGCGCGAAAGTGCTGGCTGCGAACCGGAAGGCGTCGCATGACTATTTCCTGGAAGATCGATTCGAAGCGGGGATCGCCCTCCAGGGAACCGAGATCAAGTCGATCCGGGCCGGGCAGATCAGCCTGCGGGAGGCCTACGTCCGGACGGATGGCGAGGAAGTCTGGTTGGTCAACGCGCACGTCGCGCCCTACGATCCGGCGAGCAATATGAACCACGATCCGCGGCGGGAGCGCAAGCTCTTGCTTCATCGGCGGGAAATCCTGAAGCTTCAAGACAAGGTGCGCCAGAAGGGCTATACGATCATCCCCACGAAGGTCTATTTGTCTGGCGGGCGGGCCAAGGTGGAGATAGCCCTGGCAAGAGGCAAGCGCCAGTATGACAAGCGCCAGCAGATCGCCCGGCGGGAAGCGCAGCGGGACATGGAGCGGGCCCTGCGCCGGAGATAGGGCTGGTGACCCCCCCCTCGATCGCCGCGATCAATCAGCTCCCAGACGTCGAAAAGCTCGCCATCTATCGGCGGTTTGTGCCTACGGCTCTTCTGGAGCGATTTCACATCTCTCCGGCCCTGGTGGACGATAGGGGTCGGAGCCTGGCGACGTTTCGCTGCGCGGCGGGGTCGACCGACGTCGTGGTCGCGCTGAAGCACGAGTATGGCGCCCGTGACCCGCTCTTGTATGCCCACCTGACCGACACGATTGCGGGGCAGGTACACGTCTTGCTCTATGTGGTCAACGATCCCGAGTCGCCACGTTTCGACGTCGACCGTATGCTGGATGGGACGGCGACGGAATTCGGCACGTTTCGCCGCAATATCCCTGCCGAAATCGCCGCGCTGGAGGCGGGCCTGGCGCCCGGCCAGGTCCGGCGCGGGCTGCGGATCCTTCGTCATTCGATCCAAGCGTTTGACGAGTTCGTGTCCTCTCTCGGGCATGAGGTGTACTTCATCGAGCCGCTCGCCTACCATAACGCGGTTGTGTTCGAGCGGTATGGTTTTGCCTACGTCGAGGGACGGCGCGTCATGAATCGGATCCACGACGGGTTTCAGCCGGGAGCGGAGCTGCAGATTCGGCTGGATGGGTCAACACCCTTCCGGCGGCCGGGTGCGGGGCAAGCCATTCGTGGTCGGAGCTGGGCGGTGCAGGATGGGATTCTCGGGGAGCCCTTTACCGGCGTGACGATGTACAAGCGGGTCGGCGAGCGGGCCGGGGTCGATACATTTCCTGGGGGCGAGTGGTAGCTGCGCTGCGCATAGCCTCTTGCGCTTTTCGGAGGAAGTGGGAGGGTTCGGTGGGCGGTTGGGGTGGCTATGCGCATTGGGCTTGGCTGCGCCCAAATTGACCATGGTATAATGAAAGGCGACGGGGATGACAGGCTTCGACGGAGGAGGCTGGCCCCGGACTGCAAGCCGAGAGGCGCCGACCTCGCAAAATCAGCGCAAACCACAAGTGCCACACGCACGAACTATGCGGCTCTCCCGCTCGCGGCCTAACCCCGCGTAAGGGAAGCCCGCCCTGCTGAACAGGGCACGCCCTCTGGCTCCGCCCCCGGCCGGGGTCAGGCTGGGCGACATAAGGCTGGGGTGCCGCGCCCGACGCCGCTGCCGGCGCGAAAGACGGGCTCTCGGGCCCGAGCGGCTGGCTGAGTGAAGACCCCGTCGGTCGGGGCTCACAAGGCAAGATAGAAATAGGCCGGCTACGCTTGTAGACGTTCGGTGGTCGATTCTTTCGGACGCGGGTTCGATTCCCGCCATCTCCACCTCGGCGCCCCAACGGGCGCCGATCCCTTTCCTCCGACTAACAGGCGCATTCGGCGAGGCGAGGTGGGTCGGGCCTACGGGCGCGGTTTACCCTCGGGCCCGAAGCGGCGGGTTGCTCAGGCGAAACCCATGGCCCCGGACCGTTACGATGTAGGCGTGATCGAGATCGACCTCGGCGAGGCGATCTCGCAGCCTGCGGATGAGGGCATCGATCGCTTGCTCCGAAACGCCCTCCCCCTCCGCTCCGGGCCAGACATCGTCGACGATCTGCTCGCGCCCCACGACACGGTCTTGATTTCTGTAGAGGAGCTCCAGGAGGCGGTATTGAGGAGGAGATAGAGGAGGATCGATTTCGACGCCCAACACCCAGATGCGGTGGGCCTGGGGATCCATCCGCAGCCGCCCAAATCCGCCCGGCCCGCCTTCGCCGAGCGCGAGCGGAAGCGTCGCCTCCGTTCCGACGAAAGCCAGCTCGAGCGCCAGCGCAATCTGGAGCACATCGCCATCCTGCAGAAGGACCGGATTCTCCACGACTGCGCCGTTGACGTAGGTCCCGTTGCGGCTTCCCAGGTCTTCCACGACAAAGCCGTCATTCATCCGCCGGATGCGGGCATGATGCCTTGACACCTGTCGCTCCGCGACCACCAGGTCGCAGTCGGCGCCTCGCCCGATGATGAACGCCTCCCCCTCGAGAGACCATCGAGTTCCGGTTAGCGCTTTTGTCAGAGCGATCAGAACGGGCTTCTCGGTGTGGTTTTCCGCCATGGATCGGCCCTGCCGCCAACCTCCGCAATGGGCGAGGGTATAATGGGATCTCGAACCGGGAGCTCTGAGCCTTGAGAGAGGGCGGGGCTCACGCCAAGAGCGGTCCCGGACGGCCTCACGCCCTCTGAGGTTGATTCGGAATGCCCATCCCGCTTGCCGCAGGCGCAATTCTGCGCGACCGCTACGTCGTCCGGCAGATCATCGGCCGCGGGGGCATGGGTTCGATCTACCTCGCGGAGGACAACCGTCTCCCCGGACGCATGTGCGCTCTCAAAGAGGTTCACATCGAACCGGATGTCCCCGAAGCCGATGTTGAGCAAGGAAGAGACCAATTCTATCGCGAAGCCTCGGTGCTTGCCCGACTCGACCACCCCAACCTACCTAAGGTCTCCGACTTCTTCACCGAGAGCGACCGCGACTACCTCGTCATGGACTACGTCCCCGGGGAGGACCTCAAGACGTTGATGGATCGAGCCCGGCGCGAAGGACGCTTCATCCCTCAAAACGACGTGTTGCGATGGGCGGCGCAACTGGCCAGCGCCCTGGAGTATATGCACGACCAGGATCCGCCAGTGATCCATCGCGATATCAAGCCGAGCAACCTCAAGCTCACCCCTTCCGGGCTTCTCAAACTCGTCGACTTCGGCCTCGTCAAGCAGATGGCACCGGGAGAGATGACGGTGACCGTCATCCAGGGGCGCGGAACCGCGCAGTACACGCCTCTTGAGCAATACGGGGGCGACTCCGGCCACACCGACCCACGCAGCGACATCTACGCCTTCGGGGCCACCCTCTACCACGTCCTGACGAACCAGCCTCCTCCCGAAGCGAAGCTGCGCTTCTTGAACGCACATACCCTGCGCTCTCCCCGGGAAATCAATCCCGACATCAGCCCGCACGTCGAGCAGGCGGTTCTGTGGTCCATCGCACTTCATCCGGATGACCGGCCAGCGGACATCGCCGCCTTTCGCGCCGCCCTCCAGAGCGTTGATCTCGGGACGGAGGTCGCCCATCGGATCGCAACCATTCTTGCCCCTGGGCGGATCCTTCCCACACGCCACGATCGGATCCTGGCCTCGCTCGCTGCCGGCTTGTTTGTGCTCGCGCTTCTGGCCACCCTGCTCTAGCGCCAGAGAGCGATCGAGCTTGTGGTCCTTCCGCCCAAATCCACTCCACGCGTCTTACCCACACCTTGGTGGGGATTTCGCCAACGCGGCATTCGCGGCGCGTCAGCCGAGCCGCTTGGCCCGGGGCCAACGCCTCGACGCTCCCAGGCCAGCCGCGCCCCCCGCGGCGGCGGCCAATGGGGCAGCAAGCCACCCTAGGGCGCCCACGAATGCGCCTGCGCCGGGCAGGCCGAAGGCCAGGTAGTTGTACACGAGCAGGCCGCCGATCGCGGTCAGCAGAAGTCTGCGCCGGCGAGCATCCGCCGGCTCCCCCCTTTCCCGGCCTCTCAAGTTCCCGGCCGCGATGACCCCGGCCCCTGCGAGCAGCCCCAGGCCCAAATCCGCCAGCCCCAGATTGTGCCCCGGCTGACCTCCCCCCGGCTCGTTCTCACCCTCCGGAGCGGGAGCCTGCGCCGAAGGCGTGGGGCTGGCAAGCACCGCCTCTGTGGGCATCGGTGTCGGCGCAATCACGGTGACGAATGCGGGGATGCCCTCCTGGACGTTGAGCTGAAGGATCTCTGAGGTCCGAGCGGGATCGCTCGTGGCCGAGATGACCAGAAGCCCGAATCTCTCCAAGGGGAACTCGACGGCTGCAACACCATCAACCGTCGTTGCCCGAAGCACCATCGGCGTGAGACCCTCGCCCTCGAACGTCAGGTTGAACTCGACTACCGTGCCATCGGGGACAGCGTGCTGATTGTGATCAAGAACTTCACCGGTTTCCAGGTAGACGAGGTCGCCCACGGTGTAGCCGGCCTCCTCGGTCTCTGGTGTCCCCAGATCAAGTGCCGGGCGGGCAGAGATCGGGATCACCTGGGCCGGGTCGGGCGAGGTGATCTCAATGAGGTCATACCCGGTTCCCGGGACGCTCACTGGAGAAGCTCCCACGGGAGTGAGTTCCCGGAAGAGCAGGCGGGCGGCCACCTCGACGAACGACGGAGACTTCGAATACAGGCCGTAGTAGACGTCGACCTTGCTCAGATCGGTGGCATCCAGATCGTAGGGAACCCCGAAGGCGAAAACGACCAGGCGCGCCCGCTGAGCGAGATCTGGGCGCCGGTCGAGCAGCAGCTTGAGCGCATCCGAGCCAAACACCTGCTCGCTGCTGCCCAAGACCGAGAACACCAGCCACGACGCGCTCGAAAGCGCCTCATCCAAGGTTTCCGGCGGTGCCAAGGCCAAGCCGAGTGAGGCCGGAGCCGCCTCCCCGAGGTAGGTGGCCAGATCGGCCATCGTGTAGGAGGCCAGGTTCCATCCACCCACCTCGCCACCTACGGAGGGGCCATACAGTCGAAGAACCGCCGATTCCAGCGCGTCGACGGGCAGGGTCTGAATCATCTGGCACGCAGTGCATTGGGAGGCCAGACGGACGTCGGTGATAAAGACGATCCTCTCCCCCAATCTCGGGGGAGACCCCAATCGCCCGTCGACTTCTTCGCGCGTCGGGGTAATCAGAGTCGCGGCGCTCAGGGCCACCTGGTCGACGACGCTCTCGCCCAACCCGATGCGCGCCAGATCTCCTTCCTCGGGCAGGACGTCGGCCACGTTGAACTCGGCGCCGTAGAGCCGCAGCTTCATCTCAAGAATCCGCTCGACAGCCGAATCGACGCGTTCCGCAAAGAGGCTGTCTTCCCGGTATTTGTCGGCGAAGAAGGCCAGCGTCGCCCGAATGGTGGTGGCCTCGTCCGGATCCCCCGTCGACTGAAAACCGGAGAGCAGCAGGAGATCGTTGCCGGCAAGGAAGGCATCTCTGGCAACCAGATGGCCTCGGAAGACCTCCTCGCGAGGATCGTAGAACCTTCGGATCGCCCGCGACCCCAGCGAGTCGCTGATCGTCACGCCACCTGTCGCCCTCCATGTCGCCAGCGGCTCGAGGGCCATGATGTCCTCAAACGCCTGTGGGTCGAGGCTCACAGGGCGCGTGGTCGCCCGGATATTGCCCTGGAACCCCTGGTAGCGGATGTGCGCCCGCAGCAGGGCATCGGTGATGCCTGGATCCGAGCCAGGCGAGCCGTCGGTTACGGCGAAGAATGGCGCCAGCTCGATCCGCTGCAGATCTTCGAGCGACTTGCGGACCGTCGCCACCTCTTCTTCCAGCGGCCGGTCGCTTCCGCCATGCCCGGGGAAGTGCTTGGCTACAACCGCGATGCGGCCGTTCGAGCCATCATGGACGCCCGCAATGTAGGCCTGGCCCATCAGGCTCACCCAGTAGGGATCGCCGCCAAAGGTTCGCACGCCCAGGTCGCCGGGGCCTTCCGGCCGGGGGTCTTCGATCACATCCAGTGACGGCCCCAGGAGCATATTGATCCCCAGGGCCTCCAGCTCTCTCCCCAGGACCTGGCCGACGGCATAGGCCAAGGAAGGATCCCAGGTGGCCCCGATGGCCATCTCCGACGGAATATCGGTCAGTCCGGAAAGGATCTCGGAAGACGGGTTGCCATCCCCCTCCTGACTCACCGCAATGAAGAGAGGCACATACACCGGGGGGCGGGTGGATCCTCCTCCGGTTTCCGGCGTGGCCGGCTCCAGGGAGGCACTATACGCCGCCGACTGGAGCGAAGAGATCAGCGAGCGCGCGGCTTCCAGCGTATTGGGGGAGTCGACGAAGTTGTCGTTGCGCGCTCGCAGGACGACCCCCGCGATGTGCCCTTCACGGATCAGCTCGTAGATCGGGTCGCTTTCTCGCGGGGCCGACCCTCGGAACGTGACCAGAATGAGCTGGCCCACCCGTTCTTCCGGGGTCATCTGATCGAGGATCTGCGATGCAGTCAGTGGGCGAGGAGAGCCCCTACCCGCCGATCCCCCTCCAAGGGGCGGGATGATCAGGCTGAGGGCCACCGCAGCCGCGAGCAGCGTCTTCATGGCCCTGAGTATACCTTTGTGGGAAACTGCTCACAAGACGCCGGGGTTTTCAGGCCGGTTGAAGTTGAGCCTCTTGTTCCAAGATCGTGCGAAGCAGAGAATGTCGCGCGATCCCGCTCAGGAATTCGAGGCGCCGAATGCCGAGCGGATCGATCACCTCGCGGAGCAGCCTCGTCTCTTCCGGCGAAGGCGGAGCCGTCTCTCCAAGGTCGGAGGCCACCGAAAGGCGAAAGCCCGTCTTCGACTGAATCTTTTCCGGAGATACCCCCGGATGGACGTGGGTCAGGCGCATCCGTCCGTCCAGGAAATCAAACTGGCCGAGATCCGAGACGAGGTAGCGGGGCCCCATGCCGTGGCGGCGCGCCGGGTGGTGCCCCAGGCCGGATAGGAAGTCCAGATGCGCCACGAAGGTCACGCGGGAGTGCCTGGGTACGTAGAGGTGAGTCTCGCTCATCACCGGGGTGACGTCCGGAATCCCTCCGGTGCCCGGCAAGCGGAGTCTCGGGCGCGTGTAGTCGCGGCCGAAGGCGATGTTGTTGAAATTGCCTTGCGCATCCACCTGCCCGGGTCGGAAGAACTCCTTGGGGCGCATGCGGGGCAGCAGGTCGGCGGCGGCCTGGACGAAACCAAACGACGCCAGCGCCTTGCCAAGCCAGAGAGCCTCCACCCGCGCCAGTCCCAGCGGCGCCCCCTCCCGGCAGATGCTTTGCCCGATTGCCGAGGCGAAGTAGACGCGCGGCGCGTGGGTGTGCCAGGCCAGGAGGTATCCGGCGGCGACAAGAGGCGTGGCCAGGCCCTGGGCGACGATTTCTCCGTCTCGCACCTGGCGAGAAATGCAGACGCACAGCAGCTCATCGAGCGTCCACATGCCGTCCCTCTCCTGCCCGGGCCTGCTCCAGCACGCGGGGATCGATATTCCCTCCGCTCAAAACGGCAATCCCTTTCCTCTCTTCGCCCAGCAGGCAGGCGGCCAGCGCCGTCGCCGCTGACGGCTCGATCACCTCCCCCGCCTGGCGATCGGCCCATCGGATTGCCTCCCAGATCGCCTCTTCCGAGACGAGCACAATCTCGTCGACGGCTTCTCGCACCAGGGCGAAGGTGATCGAGCCAGCCTCCACCGCGCCGGAGAGCCCGTCGGCGATCGTCGGCATCTCGACCACGTTCCCCAGATCGCCGAGGTTGAAGAACGTGTGCATGTAGGGCGCGGCTTCGGGCTGCACGCCCACCACGCGAACCTGGGGCGCCAGGGCCTTCAATCCTATGGCGATACCGCCAAGGAGCCCGCCTCCGCTGACCGGAACGAACACCTCCCACTCCGACGGGCCGGCGAGATCGAGCTGCCCGGCGAGCTCGAGCGCGATCGTCCCCTGCCCGGCGATCACCTCGGGGTCATTGTACGGCGAAACCCAGGTCGCGCCCCGGCGCCGCGCGAGCGCAAGGCCCTCCGCCTCAGCCGCGGCGTAGTCGCCGGAGGCGAACACGACCTCGGCCCCCAGTTCGCGGATTCGATCCACCTTCACCTGCACCGCGCCCTTCGGGACCACGATGGTCGCCTGCGCTCTACGCAAGCTGGCTGCAAGGGCGACTCCCTGGCCGTGGTTCCCGGCGGACGCCGCGACGATCCCCCGCCCGAGCTCGTTTGTGGAGAGGCCGAGCACCTTGTTGAGCGCGCCGCGGATCTTAAATGAGCCGGTTCTCTGCCGGTTCTCGCACTTGAGCCACACCCTGCCCTCGCCGATACGCCGGGCCGGCGTCACGTCGATATGCGGCCGGATCCGAGCCTCGGCCTGCTGGATCGACCGAAGATCAACTCCCTTGGCGGACATCTTTACGTATCTCCAGCGCAAGATCGGGGGCGTCGGTGATGATAGCATCGGCACCCTGCTTGAGGAGCCAGCGGATCCGATCAGGATCGTTTACGGTCCAGGGAATGAACTTGCGCCCGGCGCGGTGCGCCCGGCGGGCCGCGCCTTCCGTGATCAGGGTGTCGTGGAGATGGTAGGACTCATGCGGCGAGATCCGGGGGAAGAGGGCCCTCATCCAGAGGGGCTGCCCGGGACCCAGCAGGAAACCCAGCGGCAGATCAGGCGCCAGGCGTCGCGCCGTTCGCAAAGCGAAGGGATTGAAGGAGGAAAGCAGCACCCGGCTCTCGAGCCCGAAGGTGAACACCAGCTCGACCACGCGCTCCGGGAGGGAATCCCTGGGGCTGGCATAGTTGGTCATCTCGACGTTGATCAGGCTCTTGGCGCCTAACTCCGCGAACACCTCGTCGAGTATGGGGATTCGTTCGCCGGCGAATTCAGGTGAGAAACTCGAGCCAGCATCGAGAGCCTTCAGCTCCGCCCGGGTACGGGCGCTCACCGGTCCCGTGCCGTCGGTCGTCCTGTCGAGCGTCGGGTCGTGGATGATCGCAACCGCGCCGTCGAGCGTCAGCTTGGCGTCGAGCTCCACCCCGTCGGCGCCCAGGGCCATCGCCAGGCGGAACGCAGCCAGGGTGTCCTCGGGCGCGCGCAGGCAGGCCCCGCGATGCGCAATCACCAGGGGGCCCGACCTGCTCCACCAGGAAGACGAAGCGAGCTTCACAGCCGGTGTCGGGAAGAGGACCGCACCCGAGAACCCCGAGGCGGGGCCGGGAGCGCGGCGCGCTAGAGCTCGACGAAGTAGGCCTCGGCGGCCCGATCGATCATCTCCTTCGTCATCGTGGGCTCCTCCCCCATGTAGCGCGAAATATCAAGGATCTGATCGCAGATATCGCGGGGATGGGAGGCGCGCAGCTTGCGGTTGCGCTTGATGTACCACTCCTGAAGCAGATACGCCAGGCCTCGATCGGAATAGGTCACCTTCTTGGCCTCGGCGACATGCTTGAAGATGTCGCGGTATTCCTCGTAGGAGGGGTCCCCCACCTCGATCTTGTGGCGCAAGCGGCGCAGGAAGGCCTCGTCGACAAGGTCTTTCGGAGGCAGGTTGGTGGAAAACACGACCATGACGTCGAACGGCACTTCCACCTTGCGGCCGGTGTGGAGGGTGAGGTAGTCGATCCGGTTCTCGAGTGGGACGATCCAACGGTTAAGAAGATCGCGCGGCCGCACCTGCTGGCGGCCAAAGTCGTCGATGAGGAACACGCCGCCGTTGGCTTTCACCTGGAAGGGCGCCTCGTAAAACTTGTTCACATCGTCGAAAACCAGGTCGAGGCCGGCCATCGTCAGCTCGCCACCGACGACGATGAACGGCCGGCGTATCTTCACCCAGCGCGGATCGCGCTTGGCGCCCGTCTTCAGGCCACCCGTGCCGGCGGCGCTGACGTCATCCTCAGGGGAGAGGGTGTGGTTCACCGAATCGTAGAGCTTCACGACCTGCCCATCGATATCGAGGGCAAAGGGGATATACATGTCTTCGGCAAGGATGAGGGCGCCAATGGAGCGGGCGATCGACGTCTTGCCGTTTCCCGGCGGGCCGTAGAGGAAGATCGAAGTGCCCGAGTTGACCGCGGGCCCGATCCGGTCGACCGTTCGGGCGGAAAGGGTGAGCTGGGCAAGGGCCTGGCGCATGGCGTTGGGGTGGACCATCGGCCGGGCGCGGCTTTGGCGCCGGATCGACTCATTGTAGAAGGCGAGCGGCACGGGCGCAGGGCCGGCGTATTGGCTTCGCTCGAGCGCCTCACGCGCCCGGGCGATGCCCGCGCCGGTGATGGCGTATTGGTAGGAACCCTCCCCGAAACCCACCTGCGACTTGACCTCGACGAATTTCTCCCGCTTGAGAGCCTCCAGGATCTGGTCGACCATCCCGGCGAACGGGAGGGCCATGGCCTCGGCGACCTTGAAACCGGTCAGGTAGCCGCGGAAGTAGAGGATCTTGAGGGCCAGGTCCTGGAGCCAGAGCTGGGAAAGCCCGGTGTCTTCCACCCGGCTGATGGGAGGCGGCAGGAAGCGAAGGCTCGAGGTGGAAATGAGGTTGTCGGCGCCGGGTGCAGTCCGTGCGTTCACATAGGGCAGGGCCATCGGTCCCCTCCAGGCACCCGGAGTCCCCCGCCCCAACGTCCGCCATGTTCCGGGATGCCGGATGCCAGTATCGAGTCAACCGGATTATATACAGGCCTCGGGCGAGGGGCAACTGGCCGCTTGTCCTGTCCCAGGCCCGTGGGTAGAATCCCTGCCATGAGCCTTACCGTCGTCATCCCCGTTTACAACGAACGCGCAACGATCGGCACGATCCTCGAACGCGTCGAGTCGGTCGGCCTCGCTGATGAAATCATTGTCGTCGACGACGGCTCCGGCGACGGAACCCGGGAGGCGCTGGCCGGGCTCGCCGCCGCCCGGCCGAAGTTGAGGCTGGTGTTGCATGATTCGAACCGCGGGAAGGGAGCGGCCGTGCGGACTGGCATTCAGGCGGCCACCGGTGACCTGGTGCTCATCCAGGACGCCGACCTCGAATATGATCCCCGCGACTACACCATGCTTCTACAACCCATCCTGGAGGGCAGGGCCGACGTCGTTTTTGGCTCCCGCTTCCTGGGGGGGCCGCGCCGCACGACGATGTTCTGGCACATGGTCGCCAACCAACTCCTCACCCTGACCACGAACATCCTCTACAACAGCATTCTCACCGATATGGAGACCGGCTACAAGCTGTTCAAGAGGGAGGTGATCCAGGCTATCCCGCTTCGCTCCAACCGTTTCGACATCGAGCCGGAAATCACCGCCAAGCTGCTGAAGCGCAAGATTCGCATCTTCGAGGTGCCGATCTCCTTCAACCCGAGAGAGTATTCCGAGGGCAAAAAGATCCGCTTGCGCGACGCTTTCGCTGCCATCTGGGCCCTGCTCCGCTACCGGCTGGCGGATTGACCCACAGCCTCCTCGCCTCGTGCCCACTCCCCCTGCCCGGCGGGACGTATGTCCTGCACATTGAGCTGAAGGCTCTCGACACCCATGTAGATGTTGCGCTCGAGGTTGAAGGCGACGTCAACTCGCCGCGCCAGGGCACCGGCGATCTTCCCTTTGCGGAAAGCGATGGCCTCCCGAGTGACAGACCCCTGCCGTAGCAAGAGCCGCAGGTGTTGGCCTTCTGCCCCCACCGGTCGTGCCTGGACGACGGTCACATCCTCGGCCGCAAGCACCGGCGTCGGGTTGCCATATCCGCACGGTTCGAGTGCTTCAACGAACTCCAAGAGAGGCCGCCCCACCTCTCGGAACTCGACCAGCGCGTCGATCGCGAGCCTCGGCTTCAGCTCCTTGCCGGAGAGGGCGGCGCTGGCGTGCTGCGACAGTCGCCGGAGAAGCGGCTCAAGATCTTGCGCCCGAACCGTGAAGCCGGCTGCCGCGGCGTGGCCGCCGAATTCCAGCAGAAGATCGGCGCAGGCATCCAGGGCGTCGATGATGGAGAATTCCGGGATGCTCCGGGCCGAGCCGCGGGCGGTCTCGTCGGCGACTGTGACCACAATGGCGGGGCGGTAATACTCCTCCATCAGACGAGCCGCGGCGAGCCCGACGATCCCCGCGCTGAATCCAGGATCGATGGCGGATATCAATTCGGGCAATCGGCCCGGGGCCACCCCGAGGGCCCGGGCACGCTCGACCATCTCGCCCGTCATGGCCTGGCGTTGCCGGTTGGCCGCGCTCAGCTGGGCCGCTATCGCGCGAGCCTCTTCAGGATCTCGGCTGACCAGGAGCCGGTAGGAGGTCTCCGCCGAATCGAGCCGTCCGGCCGCGTTGAGCCTTGGCCCTAAGGCAAAGGCGATTGAGACCGCCCCGATCCTTCCCGCGGCGATTCCCGCCCCCTCGGCCAGTGCACGCAGACCGGGGCGGAGATCCCCGCCACTCGAGGAGGCAGGCGCGTTCATCAAGCGAAGGCCGGCCCGCACCATGGTGCGGTTCTCGCCCTGCAGGGGCGCCAGATCGGCCACCGTCCCAACGGCCACCAGGTCGAGCCATTCCTCCGAGCCAGGACGAGAGCACGCGGATAGCAGTCCTTGAGCCAGCTTATGCGCGAGGCCGACGCCGGCCAGATCCTTGAACGGATACTTGTCACCCTCGAGGCGAGGATTGAGAACGGCCAGCGCCCGCGGCCGGGTTGGGCCGGGTTGATGATGATCGGTGATGATCAAATCGAGGCCAAGGCCGCTCGCATGCTCAGCCTCGCGCCAGGAGCGGATCCCGCAATCGACCGAGACCACAAGCCGGGCGCCCTGCGCCTGCAGGGCACTCAGGGCTTCGGTGTGAAGGCCATATCCTTCGTCGAAGCGATTGGGGATGTAGGGCCGCACCCGGGCGCCCAGCCCTTCGAGAACGCCCACCAGGAGCGCGGTCGCGGTGACGCCGTCAGCGTCGTAATCTCCATACACGACGATCGGCTCTTGGTCGCGGATCGCGGCCCGAATGCGATCCACGGCCGCGGCCATCCCGCTCAAGAGAAATGGATCGCCGTATTCGGGTTCGCCCGATGAGAGAAACCGTTCCGCTTCCTCACCGGTGCGCACGCCGCGCTGGAAGAGGATCTGCGCCCCGGCCGAAGGATATCGGGCCAGGGACTCGAAGACATCGGGAGGAGGAGCCAAAGGGCGGATCCAGCGCTTGTCCATGTCCAACTCACCGACCCTTCGGTTTCATTCGCCCTGGGGAGGCCAGAGGTTCACGGGACGGCGTTGGCGCGAGGGGCATTGATCGCGGCGAAATAGGCGCGAACGAGTGGATCGTTGTAAAAGACCAACGCCAGAATCCCGACGATCAAAGAGATGGGGTTCGCGGCGAGGATCATGCAGATCTCGAAGATGGCCAGAACCTGCGATGGCCCGACCCGACGCGGCGGAGCCGAGAGCAACTGGGCCGCATAGACGATCTCGAAGACGCCGAGAACGGCCGGAAGAATCGTCAGGGGCGCGCACAGGCAGCCCCAACCTAGGGAACCCAAGACCGCCCCTAGCGTGATGAGGAATCCCCAGAGGATGTTCAGGATCCCGTTTACCAGCGTCATCACCGCCACGGCGGTGACCATCCCGGGCTTCTCCGGGTAGGCCGCCATCGGTAGGGGCGGGGATGGAAGGTGATCGGTCAATGCGACCTCCTTGAGATCATCTTCAACTCACATCAGCCCCACGGCCAGAGGTCCCTGGGCCCCAAGCATGGGACGCGCTCAGCTGGACGAGGCGACTACTAGAGCCCCTGACGGTGGATGCCGTCGAAAAAACCCTGGAGGAACGGGATACTCACCCCCAATGCTACCATCGCCGCGACTGCGCATATCGTTAGGAGCGTCAGCGCGAGACCAACCCAACCAGAAACCACACCCGTCATCGCCGAGCCACGACCGCTCTCGCCCGTCCGCGGCAGCTGCCCCAGGGCCATGTGCCCGGTAATGACGCCCACGAGCCATCCGATCGGCGAAAGACAGCCTGCGGGGACCATGCAGAGGTAGAGCACGCTGCCGATCCCCAATGTTGCTACGGCGAGTAGCGGCAGGATGACCCAGTTCAGGCAGAGAAGGATGACGAACAACAACCACCCGAGCACACTGGAGATCAAACTAGTTGTGGCCAGGGGATTTGTTCGCGTGGCCGGCGAAAACCCTCCCGGGTCCATTAATCCCATCCTCTCTTGCCCAAGCAGACGCAGCGGCGGCCCGAGCCCGTTCACGGCTCGGCGCCCCTCACTCTCTTGCGGCACGCGGGTCTGATCGAGGACCTGTTGCCCGAGCAGGGCCCCTGCCCCCTCCGGCCATGCCCGCGGGCGTGCCTCCTGGCGAGGCACGCCCGCGGTTTCTTACCCTTGGAGGAAAACAGCCGGCAGGATGGGGATGCGCGCCGGCGTCCCCCGCGCCTACGCCCAGCCCTGGCCCTTCACAAAGTCGCTGATCACCGGGATGTTGATGAACTCGCCCTGGTAGGCCTTGTAGGCCCAGTAGATCTCCAGGAGCACGCCAAGAGGCCAGATGCAGAGCCCGATCACGAAGAAACTGGTGATCATCACGATAACGTAGAAGACGACACCCCACGCCAAAGCCTGACCATTGTGCGCCTTGATGAAAGGCCGGTCCTTCTTGTCTTGCATGAGCAAGATGATGATGGGGACCAGCGGCGTGAACACGTAGGCCAATGCCGCCCAGAGCTTATCGTCACTCGTAATCTCCATCCCGCCCATCGGCTGCTGCGTCATGACTTCTCTCCTGTTCTCAACATGGTTATCGGGCCCGGCTCATGGCTACCACCCTCTGGCCGGGATCGTCGTTAATTGTACACACCCAAGAAAACACCGCAACCCCGCATTCGTCGCTCTCCCGCTCGATGAATCGGACCGATTTCCCATCGGTGCCAACCGTGCTACGATTGACCCGTGCGCCTCGTCTTCATGGGCTCCCCCGAGTTTGCCGTCCCCAGCCTGAAGGCCCTGCTCCGCGACCACGAGGTCGTGGGGGTTGTCACGCAGCCGGATCGTCCTGCCGGCCGGGGAAGGAGCGTGCAACCACCGCCTGTGAAGATCGCGGCCCTGGAGGCGGGAGTGGCATGCCTTCAGCCGGCGCGGCTGAGGGACCCCGAGGCCGTCGAGCAGCTTCGGCGTTGGGCGCCCGATCTCATTGTGGTGGCAGCCTACGGGCAGATCCTTCGGCCCGAGGTCCTCGGCCTCCCTCGCCATGGCTGCATCAACGTTCACGCCTCTCTGCTGCCGCGATGGCGGGGCGCGGCGCCGATCCAGGCCGCCATTCTCTACGGAGATCAGGAGACCGGTGTGACGATCCTGCAGATGGATCCGGGCATGGACACCGGCCCGATCCTTGCGCAGCGTGCAGCCCTTATCACGGTCGAGGACACCGGCCGCACCCTGACAACAAAGCTGGGCGAAGTGGGGGCAGAGATCCTCGCGGACACGCTCCCGAGGGTTCTTGCCGGCGCCCCCAAACCGATGCCGCAGGATGAGACGAAGGCCACTTATGCGCCTCTCCTGACCAAAGGCGATGGGGCGATCGACTTGAGCCGCAGCGCGGCCTATCTGGCGCGTCAGGTGCGCGCCTTCGATCCGTGGCCGGGCTCCTACCTGGAATGGAACGGCCGCCGGCTGGTGGTCCGCAAGGCACGCGCCGAGGGCGACCAGCCGGAAGAAGCGGGCAGAGTGCGAATGGTGGCCAGGTTCCCGGCAGTCGGCACGGGCGCCGGGCTCCTCGTTCTCGAGGTGATCCAGCCCGCGGGAAAGACCGAAGCCCCGGGGGACGCATTCGCCCGTGGCGCGCGCGGCTTTGTGGGCGCCCTGCTGCCTTCCCTCGGCCACCACCACTCGGAGGCCCCGCCCGGGCCGGGTGCCCGTACGTCGTAGCATTTCGAAGCGCCGCAGGGCCACCCCGGGCGCTCTCGCATCAGCGTGTGCCGTCCCAGCCAAGACGGGACAAGGAATTGCAGCATGGCCGATCACATCCTCTCCCTCGATCAGGGCACCACATCCTCGCGGGCAATTGTCTTTAACGCCCTGGGCAGGCCAGTCAGCGCCGCCCAGGAAGAGCTCCCTCAGATCTACCCCCAGCCCGGCTGGGTGGAGCACGACCCGGAAGCGATTTGGTCGACGCAGCTCTCGACGGCCCGCCGCGCGCTCGCCCAGGCCGGCATCACGGCCGCCGACATCGCCGCCATTGGGCTGACCAACCAGCGGGAGACGACGATTCTCTGGGACCGCCGGACGGGGAAGCCCATCCACAACGCCATCGTCTGGCAGTGCCGGCGAACGGCGGCCATGTGTGATCGCCTGAAGGCCGAGGGCTTCGATCATGCCATCCAAGCCAAGACCGGGTTGGTCACCGATGCCTACTTCTCCGGCACGAAAGTGGCGTGGCTTCTGGAGAACGTTCCGGAAGCCCGCGCCCGCGCCGAGCGAGGCGAGCTCGCCTTCGGCACCGTCGACACGTTCCTCCTGTGGCGGCTATCGGGCGGCCGCCTGCACGTCACCGACGCCTCCAACGCCTCCCGCACCCTCCTCTACAACATCCACTCGCTCCAATGGGATGACGAGATCCTCGAGCACCTGCGCATCCCGCCCTCCTTGCTTCCGGAGGTCCGATCCTCCTCGGAGATCTACGGCGAAGCCGATCCCTCTCTGTTCGGAGGGGCCCTACCGCTTGCCGCCGACGCGGGCGACCAGCAGGCGGCCGCATTCGGGCAAGCCTGCTTCAGCCCCGGCACAGCCAAGAACACCTACGGCACAGGTTGCTTCCTGCTCCTCAACACCGGAGGAGAGGCTGTGGAATCGGCCTCGGGCCTCCTGACGACCATCGGCTGGCAGCTCGCGGAATCAACATCCGAAGGTCTGCGAACTTCGGAGGTCGGTCGAAAGGCCACGACCTACTGCCTGGAGGGGAGCGTCTTCATCGCCGGGGCCGCCGTTCAGTGGCTGCGCGACGGACTCGGCCTGATCCATGAAAGCGGTGAGGTGGAGGCGCTGGCGGCCTCCGTCCCCGACAATGGCGGTGTCTACCTGGTGCCGGCGTTTGTCGGCCTGGGTGCCCCCTATTGGGACCCCTACGCCCGCGGCACAATCCTCGGCCTCACTCGGGGCGCCACCGCCGCCCATCTTGCGAGAGCGACCCTCGAATCGATCGCCTACCAGACGCGCGACGTTCTCGAGGCCATGCGCAAGGACGCCCACCTCGACCTACGCGCGTTGCGGGCCGATGGTGGCGCGGCCCGCAATGGCCTCCTCATGCAATTCCAGGCTGATATCCTGGGCGTGCCCGTCCAGCGACCGGTCGTCAGCGAGACTACAGCCCTCGGCGCAGCCTACCTCGCCGGCCTGGCCGCCGGGCTCTGGTCATCTCCGGCGCAGCTCTCTTCCCTATGGGCCCTTGATGCGGAGTGGCTGCCGCGCATGCCAGCAGATCAACGCGACGAACTCTACGCCCGGTGGCAGAGAGCCGCCGAGCGATCGCGCGATTGGGCGCGGCCATAGAGCCCGCCTCACGCGACGCGGAAGGGGCGGCTAGCACCGGCAAGATCACCCGGCGCCCCCTTCGGGCCGGCGCCCCGAGGGCGCCCGTCTCTCACCCCCGCCCCACCTTGTCTATTGCGTGGGCTCGAGCCACTCGATGAAGACGACGATGGTGGACTGCGCTGTGTAGTCCCGCGCCAGGCTGGCAGCCGCACCGATCACCCGGATCGGGCTCAGGAAATCGGTGCTATCGTTATAGTCATCGAGCGAAAAGCCGGCCTGGCCTTCGCGGATCTGTCCGAGAAGCCCCTCGAGATCCAGATAGAAGGTGGGAATCTGCCCGCTGGGGAATGACGCCCATGTTGCCCGGTAGGTCTCATCATCGGCGAGGGATGCTCCCCCCGCGAACGCGGCCTCGACGAGGTCGGTCCCTGTGGCGACGAAGAGCGAGCCCTCCCCAACTCCGTAGACCAGAGCGGTGGTCTGCTGGAAAGGATCCGCCAACTGGTAGGCCTCGACTCCCCCGACGGTGGTTTGCAGCACCGTTAGGCCCTCACTCTCGGGGATCTGGTCGGTGAGGATTTCGATCGTCGTCCGAAGGGCCTCCTCCTGAGTGGTCTCGGCCAGCACCAAGGAACCCAGCCGGATCTCGAGCATCTCGGGCAACAGGCCTTCAGAGCTTGGCCCCAGCCCAAGGGCGATTTCGCCATCCAGGTAGGCGAAGAGATCGTCCCCAAGATCGATCCCGATTTGGTCCTCCAGAAGACGGATGGACTCGGCGAGGTCGGCATAGGCTTCATCCTCGGCGAAGTTGTCCTCGAAATCCCTCCAACCGGTCGAGAGGCCTCGGGTGGCCAGGAAAAAGAACGTGTCTTCGGGGAAGCGGCGGTCGATGGTGAGCGGATCGATCCCGGCTTCGAAGGCCTCGAGCTGGGTCTCCGTCATGACCTCCGGGTCGTAGAGGATCGACCCGTTGAAGCGCACCCCTACGTCTATCACCGAGGCCGAGGCGCCCATGCCGGTAAGGCCGCCGGCCTGCAGGCCCCAAAGCGGGGAGACCGGCATGGAGGTGTCGGTCGCCTCCTGGGCCAATCCTGCGAATTCCTCGACATCGACAAAGGCGGTGAGGATCGCGTCGGATGGCAGCCGGCTTGAGGTCTCGCGGAAGGCATCGGTGTCGGCGAGGGACTCCCCGCGCTGCGCGTCGATGGACGTCCGTAGCGCCTCGGCGCTCGACCCGATGAGAACGTAGCTCCCGGACCGCGCGAGCGCTCCTTCCCCGGTGGATCCACTGACGAACTCATAGAGGGTGACGCCCTCATACTCGCTTTCTTCAAAGTCAGCGCCTTGCTCGTCGGCAAGTGCTTCGCGCAATCTCTCCAGGAACGCGTCGGCGCCACCCCGGTCTCGGACCTCAATCGCGATCACCCAATCGGCCCTCTCGAGCCCGGAGAATTCATTCATCTGGAGGTCAGACAGGCCGATCCCGGCGTATTGCCCGATCCAGGGGAGCACGTCCTCCGTGATCGTCATCCCGATCTCGGCCTGCATGGTGTCATCGGCCTCCTCGATGACGGTATCGAGGTCGTGCAAGGTCGAGCCCGTCGCCTCGGCGAAGGTAGCGATGAGCCGATCGACCTCCTCCGATCTCGCCCGGGCGAGGTCGACACCGATGTAGAGCGGCACATCAGGAGGCATTGCTGTGGCCGCCCCCGCCCCACCCCCGAACAGGCGGGCGATCCAGCCGAACGGGTCCAGGACGGCGAAGATGACGGCCGCAACGACGCAGATGCACGCGAGGCCCGCGAGGGCGACGCCGACCCCGATGAAGATGCCCCGCCGGCTAGGCCTCGGCGCTGGGGCTTGGGCTGGTGCGACTTCGTTCATGACTCCTCCCTTTCTCTAGCCGCCGTCCTCAGGAGGAGGACGGGAGCGAGCGCAAAGACACAAATGAGGCCCGCGACCCAAAACGTCTCCCCGATCACCCGTTCCGCCACCTGCATACCAACCCGGGCCATCTCCGCCAGGCTCGCGCCTTCCGGGAGCAGCCGGGCTGTGAGGACATCCGCCCGCTGCAGGCCGTAGGTGGTAATACTGGAGACCCCGGTCGTCATGCCCACAAGCCGGAAGAGGATGACCAGCGAGGAAGCTGCACCTCGCTGACCGGGCGGGGCCGAATTCACCACTGCCGCCGCCACCGGGGCCAGGGTGAGCCCGAAACCGATCCCCGTGAGCACGAGGTGAGGCGCCATGCTGGCGTAGGACGTGGCCGCATCCCAACCCGTCATCAAGGCGAATCCCAGAATCGCAAGCATCAAGCCCAGCGCCGCCGTGGCCCGGTAGCCCCGGCGCTCGGTGAGCCAGCCGCCGGGGATCGCGGCAAAGGCCATCGGGACGGTGAGTGCCGAGAGCATCCAACCGCTGTCCCAGGCTCCTTGCGCCGGGGTTGCGGCCACGAGCGTGTTGATAAAGAGTGGGACGTTGGCAATGGCGATGAAGAGGGAAAACCCGGTGAGGAAGTTTGCCAGGCTGGCGGCAGAGAAGTTGCGGCTCCGGAAGAGTGAGAGGTGGAGGAGAGGATCCTTGGCGCGGCGCTGCCGCCACACGAAGCCGGCCGTCAGCAGCACGGCAGCCGCGACCGCCGGGCCTGCATACCGAGGCAGCCCTTCCTGTCGTCCCGAGAAGCCGCTCTCGCCCCCCTCGCCGCCGGCTCCCAGGCCAATGATGAGCAAGGCAAGGGCGGCGGTAATCAGGGCCGCGCCCACCCAATCCATCCGCCCACGCTCAGCCGTGGGGACGTCGGGGCGAAGCCTACGAAGAATCAGCAGGAATGCCAGGAGGCAGATCGGGAGATTGAGCCAGAAGATCGTACGCCAGTCCCAGAACCGGACCAGGATTCCCCCGTAGAGGTGGCCCACGACCCATCCGGCCGTATCCACGGCCGCGATCACGCCGAGCGGCCTGGCTCGCCTCTCGGGCGGGTAGAGGTCGGCCACCAGGGCCATGCCCACCGGCACCATCGCGCCGCCGCCGAAGGCCTGGATCATCCGCGCCGCCACCAGCATCCACAACGAGACGTAGGCCGGATCCGGCCGGCCCGAAGCCAGGGAATAGTAGGATCGCAAGGCGAGGCGGGTGGGCCAGCCGTCCGCGCTGGCCACGAGATAGGACCCCAGCGCGAAGATGGCGAGCGAGGCCAGGTAGGCGCGTCGCCGGCCGTGCAGGTCCGACAGCCGGCCCATGAAGGTCATCGAGATGCTGTAGGCGAGCAGATAGCCTGTGACAATCCAGGCGGCGTCGTCCAGGCCCGTCTGCAGGGGGATTTCCAGATCGAGAATCACATGCGGGAGGACGGCCGAGACGACGGTGAGGTCGAGCGCGCCGATGAAGATCGGCAGGCTGATGAGAGCGATCGTCGCGGTGGGAGAGGGGGCGCGCCGCGGCGAGGTCATTCGGCCGGCTGGTCTCCGAGGATTGGAGGCAGGATCTCGGGGATCTGATCGAAGTCCCAGAAGTCGATCGTCCAGATCGTGTCTTCCTCCTCGCCGGGCTCCACAAGGATCATGCGGTAGACCTCGAACGTGCCGGGCGCGATCCAAAGCTCGGCATCGGCCGCCTCCGGGCCGATCATCCCATACGACACCGCGTAGAGCCGCTCGCCCGCAAAGCGTCCTTGCAAGTGGTAGAGGCGTTGCCCGGGGGTCTCTTCAAGCTCCTCCGTTCCCAGGAGCACGAGGCCGGAGAGGTCTTCGACGAGCGCGGCCTGGATTCCCGATTCGGGGTCGAAGAGGACCGCGGGGTTGAATCCCCAATCGGGCGGCAGCTCCTGCCACTCGCCGGTGAGGAAATCGGTTTCCCACTGGACAGCGCCGATGCTGATCACGCTGATCTCGGCCACCATGCCGGGCGCGATCACCCGGATCGTGGCCTGCACCCGATCCGGTGAGGCATATTCGCCTTCGGCCCGCCGGAAGGAAAGGGTGTCCTGCGGATCGAGGAATGCCGAAGCCCCTTCTCGCTCGATCAGGAAGTGAAAACCGGGCATGCTCCGCATTCGCCCTGCGGAACGGCTCACGATTTCGTCGACGGGGAGATCGGGCGTGGGCGCGGGGCTGCACGCCGAAAGAGCAACGGCGGCCAGCAGCACCATCTGTGGAGCAACGCCCCGGTCCATACGCGGAAAGGCCCTTGCGCCACTCTACCCTGATTCGGTGCTGCGGGCAATTGCCCCCGTCGGACTACGAGCCAATTCCCGCGAAAGGGTGCGGGGGTTGTACGGCAGGCCGGCTTCCCTGTGCGGGAGCCGCACTCGATCGGCTCGCCGGCTTCTCGAGGGCTCATCGCCGGCCCGCTCGATGCCTCTCCCTGCTCCCTTCTCGCCCGCATTGCGGGCGGCTGGGTCGGGCCCCCACACGCGCCGAAAGGCCCACGAGAGTCACGGCCGTCCGAGGGGAACACCGAGGCAAGCTGGCGTAGGGGCGAAGCATCGGGAGATAGCTGATGCCGTCGCTACTGGGAGGGCGAAGCATCGGAGGAGCTCGATGCTTCGCCCCTACACGTATCGAAGAGCGGTGCGGGCCCGTACCCACAGCGGAGGGGGCCGGAGCGAGTCCAGCGACTCTGCTCACGCTCGTGGGCGCGAGGCACCCAGGGACCGTTCGTCATTCCGTCCCGCCCGGCAGTCCGTTCGGGCAGCAGGGGCCGCCGCGGCCTGGCGCCCGGATGGCGCCGAGCCGGGCAGGCGGCGAGACGGGCTGCGGTTCTGGGCAGGTGTGGCCTTCGGAGGGCAGGCGGGCTCTGCCGCTATGCCGACTGTCCACGCGCCTCCACTCGCATCTGAGGGAGTCCCGTTCTTAACGTCATCCTGAGGCCGTCTTGCGTTGGGCTTCCTCATCGCGTTGGCTGGGAGGCCGAAGGATGACGTTTAAGGGGGGCGGCTGACCACCGACTACCGATCACTGATCAATCATCACCGACCAGTGACCACGGACCACCGACCACTGATCACCGATCACTGATCACTCTTTCAACGCGCGAACGCGCGAGCCAGCACGAAGTGGTGAGAGTCGCGCAGGCGCGCGCGGGTTCGACGCGTGAGACAGCGACGGAAGGCGCCCGGACTACGCCCTCAAGCAACAGCGTGGACGCCCGCTGGCGGAGTCCTCATGGGCATTCCCGGATTGAAAGGGCGCGATGTTTGGGGGACCATCATTGGCTATGCGCAACGCTACGGCCGTGGAAGCGTTGACTTCACCCTGTTTCATGGCAAAATGAGCCCGCCGTGCCCAGCCTCTCCACCCAACTCCTCGTCATCGGCGGCGGCGCCACTGGCCTCGGCGTCGCCTGGGATGCCTGCCTGCGCGGCCTGAAGGTCGTCCTCATCGAACAAGGCGACCTCGGACAGGGAACGTCCGGCCGGTATCACGGGCTGCTCCACTCCGGCGGACGCTACGTCATCTCCGATCCACCATCGGCCCGCGATTGCGCCTCCGAAAACCGAATCCTACGCCGCATCGCTCCACACACGATCGAAGACACGGGCGGGCTTTTCGCCGCCGCTCCGGCCGATCCGGGGGATTTCGCCGACGCCTGGGCCGCGGCGTGCCGCGCCTGCGGCGTCCCGGCGGAGGAAGTGCGCATCGCCGCCGCGCTGCGAAGGGAGCCGCTGCTCAACCCTCGCATGACCCGGGCCTTCGAGGTGAGAGACGCGGCGCTGGACTCCTTCGACCTGCTCCACGCCCTCACGGGCGCGATTCGGGGCGCTGGGGGCCAGGTCTCGCTGCGCCACAGGCTCGAGGGCCTTCTTGTCGAGGACGGCCGGGTGCGCGGAGCGCGGGTCATCGTCCGGCCCTCCGGTGAGGCCCTGACCATCGGCGCCGACATGGTCGTCAACGCTGCCGGGCCCTGGGCAGGAAAGGTGGCTCAATCGGCGGGCGTCCGGCTTCCCTTCGCCCTTGGCAAGGGGACGATGTTGGCCATGGCGAGCCGGCTCGTCCACACCGTGGTCAATCGGCTCAAGCCCCCCTCCGACGGTGACATCATCGTGCCGGTGGGAACGGTGACCGTGCTCGGGACGACCGACGTCCCTATCGCCGAACCGGATGAGCTCGGCATTGAGGGGTGGGAGATCGATCTTCTCCTCGCCGAAGGGGAAGTGTTGATCCCTGAGCTCCCCCGGCATCGCGCCCTGCGGGCCTGGGCGGGAGTCCGCCCGTTGTGGAGGCCCGAGAAGGGAACGGACGCCACTCGCACACTTCCACGCGCTCATCTCATCCTCGACCACGAGGAACGCGACGGAGTGCGCGGCCTGGTCAGCGTGATCGGCGGGAAGTTGACGACATTCCGGCTGATGGCCGAGCAGGCGATGGACATCGTCGCCCCGCGGCTGGGGAACTCCGCGCCCTGCAAGACGGCGGACACGCCTCTCGAGAAGCCGGGGCAGCACTACTTCGCCCTCCCTCTCCGGTGGAAGGAGATCGATCCCCCCGCCCACCCACCCTCGCCCGATGAAGTCATCTGCGAGTGCGAGGTTGTGACGCTCAGCCGACTCGAGAAGGCCTTGGGAGCTTCGGAGACATTGGAGCTCGATGACGTCCGGCGAGATCTGCGCCTGGGCATGGGCCCCTGTCAGGCGGGCTTCTGCGCCTATCGCGCCGCCGGCGTCGCCCAGGCTCTCGGCCGCGACGCCCGGGGGTCTGCGTGGCTCCTCGAGTTTCTCGCGGAGCGATGGCGTGGGATCCGGCCGCTGGGTTGGGGATCCGGGCTGCGCCAGATGGAGCTCACCCGGCGGATCTACCTCGAATTGCTCGGCGCGACCGCGGCCGAGGAGGCCCAGCCATGAGAGACCTCCTCATCGTGGGCGCCGGGCTTACCGGCCTCTTTTCCGCCGCCCTGGCTGCCCGGCGCGGCGTCCGGGTGGCTTTGATCGCCGAGGGCCGCGGCTCGCTCGAGCTCTCCCACGGTTGCATCGACGTTTCCGGCGGCCTCTCTCCCCACCTCGTCGTCCAGCAGTCACGCGCAGATCACCCCTACTCACTGGCCGGCCTCGAGAACCTCGAGGCTGCGATTCGAGAGTTTCGCAGCCTGATGCAATCTGCCGGCTTGCCCTATTCCGGTGACCTCGGGCGAGCTCTCCGCCTTCCCACCGCCCTGGGAACCGAACACGCCACCTCATTGGCGCCGGCGCCATTGGCCGCCGGGGACCATGCCAGCGGCGGCCCCCTCACGTACGCGGATCTCATCGGCTTTCGGGATTTTCATGCCGGCCTCGCGGCCGCGGAGATGGCCAGGCTCGGTGCGCCCGTCGGGGAGCCGCTTCATCTCCCCCTCCTC
The DNA here is from genome assembly GCA_035288185.1 of Anaerolineales bacterium. Taxonomy (GTDB): domain Bacteria; phylum Chloroflexota; class Anaerolineae; order Anaerolineales; family E44-bin32; genus DATEAV01. The sequence goes on from DATEAV010000111.1 coordinate 34,001, forward strand.
GACGCCCCCGCTCACCGCGATTCCTACGCCACCGACCTGGCACGTCTCTTCGACGACGCTCGGCGTCGCGAGGAGATCGCCCGCGCCTGGAAGCCGCAGATGCGCGGCGTGCGCCGGCTCGCCCTGCCGGCAGTGATCGGCCTCGACCGATCCGCCGAGGCCTTCGCCGACCTGGAAAAGCGCCTCGGCGTGCCCATTTGCGAGATCCCCACCCTTCCCCCGTCGGTGCCGGGGCTCCGCCTCGAGGGCGCGCTTCGCCGGATTGCGGTGGAGGCCGGGGCCTGGCTGCTCGATGGCGCTCGAGCCGTGGGCCGCGTGGACGGGAGAAGCGACGGCCGGAGAGTGTCGGGCGTCGTGGCGCACACCGCCGGCGGCCCGCGCCAACTCGACGCTGCGGCGGTGATCCTCGCTACCGGCGGGGTGCTGCACGGCGGGCTCGTGGCCCGACAGAACGGGCTCGTCCAGGAATCCGTTTTCGACCTTCCCGTCACCTTCCGCGGGGAGCGGGAAGACTGGACCTCCCCGAGCGCGCTCTCGCCCCAATCCTATGCACGGTTTGGGCTCACCGTCAGCGCAGACATGCGCCCGATCGGAGCCCACGGAGAGCCGCTCTTCGAGAACTTGTTTGCGGCGGGCGGGATCCTGGCGGGAGCCGACCGTGCCGCCGAAGGGTCTCGCCAGGGGATCGACCTGGCGACGGCCCATCGGGCACTGGAGGCGGCCGGCGCATGAACCTGCCTGCTCTTGGCGCAGACCTGTGCGTGAAGTGCAACATCTGCACGGCGGCGTGCCCGGTTGCAGCGGCGACCGATCTCTTCCTCGGGCCCAAGGCGGTGGGGCCGCAGGCGGCGCGGTTCCGCCACCCTCGTCTGCCCCTTCCCGATTCGAGCCTGACGTGGTGCTCCGGCTGTGGGACGTGCTCGCGCGTCTGCCCGCACGGCGTCGCCGTGGCCGAGATCAACATCCAGGCGAAAGCCAGGCTGGCCGAAGAAGGCAGGGTACCTCTCAGAGATCATCTGATCTCGCGTCCCGATCTTCTCGGCAGGCTAGGCACGCGCCTGGCGCCGGCGGCCAACCTGGCGCTGCGGCTTCGCCCGGCGCGCTGGATGATCGAGAAGGTGATGGGGATCCACCGCCGCGCTCCCCTGCCGGCGTTTGCCCGCCGCACCTTTCGCCGGCGGGCGCGCGCGCGATGCGTCGATCAGCCGCCGCCTCCGGATGAAGCCCACGCGCGCACGGTGGCCTACTTCCACGGCTGCGGGACGAACTACTACGAGCCGGCCCTCGGCGAGCTGGCGGCGCGGATTCTTGAGATGCTCGGATGCCGGGTGGTAGTCCCGCGCCAGGGTTGCTGCGGCCTGCCGCTGCAATCGAACGGCCTCTTCGAGGCGGCACGCGGTTATGCCCGCTACAACCTCAAGTGGCTCTCGCCCTTTGCCCACGCGGGGATCCCCATCGTGGGGACATCCACCTCCTGCACGCTTTCCCTTAAGCACGATTACCGCGCCATCCTCGGATTGGACGGCGAAGCCGCCGAGGACGTCGCCGAGGGCACTTACGACATCTTCGAGTACATGACGCTGCTTCTCCCTGAGGCGCTCGACCGCCTGGAGCTTCTGCCTGTCCGCGCCAGGGCGCTCTACCACGCTCCCTGTCAGCTGCGCGCTCACGGGATCGGCACGCCGGCGCTCGAAGTGCTGCGCCGGATCCCAGGCCTACGGCTCGCGGTCTCCGAATCCGAATGCTGCGGGGTGGCCGGCACCTACGGCCTCAAGCGTGAGAAGTATGGCGTGGCTCACGCGGTCGGAGCGGGGTTGCTCGAGCAGGTGCGGTCCGCGGATCTCGATTTTGTCATCACGGACTCGGAAACCTGCCGCTGGTGGATTTCCGGGCATGCTGGGGTCCCGGCGCATCACCCCGTGGAGATCGTCGCGCGCTCACTGGAGATCATCTGAGACGCCATGAACGCATCCCATGCCGATCGAATCCTACGCTTCTCTGCGCCCCAATCCAGATTCACCATAGCCCCTCGCCCTCTCCCCCCTGCCCCCCTCTCCGCTACGCGGGCCATGTTCTGGTTGTTGGACCGAAGCGGAGAGGGGGTATGGAGGTCTAAGGAGGCAGGGGCGGCGCCGCCGCCCCCTGCCTCCTTAGGAATCCTCCCCCTCCCCCGGCATGGGTCCCACGTTCGTTGATTCAAGCAGCCACCGGGGGAGGGGGTTAGGGGGTGGGGGCCACAAGAGGGCTCGCTCATCACAGAAGATAATTCCGAGACCACCCGGAGAATAGCTTACGCGCTTTGAACGCTGAGTATTCCATGCGATGAATCACCGCATCACCTTCCTGCGCCACGGCGTCACGACCGCCAATGTGGAGAGCGTGATCCAGGGACAACTCGATTATCCGCTCTCCGAGGCGGGTGTGGCTCAGGCGCGGGCCCTGGCCGCGGCCTGGCGCCGGGCGGGCACCCGGTTCGACGCCATCATCTCCAGCCCGCTCGTGCGAGCCCGGCGGACGGCCGAGATCATCGCCGAGGCGCTCGGCGTCGCATTCGAAGTCGACGAGGCCTGGCAGGAGCGTCGCCTCGGCGAGGCCGAGGGGCGCCCCGGAGATGAGACCTTCGCCCTTCTTGAGCACCCTCCGACGCCCTACGAGCCCGTCTTCCGATCGGGCGAGAGCGAGTGGGACCTCTACCTGCGCGCGGCCGGCGCAGTCCAGTCGCTCGTCCGCCGCCCGCCCGGCGCTTCTCTCGTCGTTTCCCACGGCGCGATTCTCAATGCCGCGCTGAGATCCATCCTCGGGATCCCGCCGCGAGGGCGGGCCTGGCCGACGCGCTTAGTCTTCGACAACACCGGCTACGCGGTCCTCGAGTATGAGCCCGAAAGCGCCCGCTGGTCGTTGGAACGCCTCAACGAGACCTCTCACCTGCCGTCTATGGAGGCAGGCGCCTGACCGATCCCCTCCGCCCCACCCTGATCCTCACCGACGGCCGCATCTACCTTGCGGCGGATTCGGCCGCCCCGGTCGAGTCGCTCGCGCTGGCAGGCGGCCGCGTGGCGGCCGCGGGCCGGCGGGAGGAGATCGAATTGCTGGCAGGCCCTGCCACCCAGGTCATCGGTCTCGGAGGCCGCTGCGTCTACCCTGGGCTCATCGACGCCCACATGCATTTCGAGCAGTATGCTCTCAGCCTTGAGAAGGTCGATTGCGAGACGGCGACGCGGGAGGAATGTCTTCTCCGCGTGAGGGCCAGGGCGTCGCAGACGCCGGCCGGCATGTGGATCCTCGGCCACGGATGGAATCAGAACTCCTGGGATCGCTACGGCACGGCCCCGGAGCTGGATGCCGCCGCCCCGAACAATCCCGTGTACCTGACGGCCAAGTCGCTTCACGCCGGGTGGGCCAACACGGAGGCACTTCGCCGCGCTGGAATCCACGCCTCCACGGCCGATCCGCCACGGGGCATTATCGGCCGTATGCCCGCTGGGGAGCCTTCCGGCGTGGTCTTTGAGGAGGCTATGGCTCTGATCGCGGCCCAGATCGCTCACCCCACCGCGGAGCACGTGCAAGAGGCGATCGACGGGGCTCAGGCTCACCTCTGGCGACTGGGGCTGACGGGGATCCACGACTTCGACGGGCCGCGAGCATTCCGGGCGATCCAGGCTCTATGGGATCAGAGAAGGCTCGGAATCCGCGTCGTGAAGCACATCCGGCGCGAGGAGGCCGAACAAGCCCTTGGGCTCGGGCTTCAAACGGGGTTCGGGGATGAATGGCTCAGGACCGGAAACCTCAAGCTCTTCGCCGACGGAGCGCTAGGGCCTCGGACCGCGGCCATGCTGGAGGCCTATGAAGGCGAGCCCGGCAACACCGGGCTTCTCGCACGGACGGCCGAGGAATTGGCCGAGATCGGGCTGGCAGCGGCCAGGAGCGGCCTCGCCCTGGCGATTCACGCCATCGGCGACAGGGCAAACCGGGAGGCCCTCACCGCCCTGGAAAGGATCCGTAGCCAAGAGCCATCCGGCGGGCGCCTCCGCCACCGGATCGAGCACATGCAGCTTCTTCACCCCGACGACATGAGGCGCGCCGCCGCTTCAGGGGTCATCGCTTCGATGCAGCCCATTCACGCAACGTCCGACATGGCCATGGCCGAAAAGCACTGGGGCGCGCGCTGCCGGACGGCTTATGCCTGGCGAAGCCTGCTCGATGCAGGGACCCTCATAGCCTTCGGGTCGGATGCGCCTGTGGAGCCGCCGAACCCGTTTCTCGGCCTCCACGCCGCGCTCACCCGGCAGCGAGCCGATGGCGAGCCCGGCGGCGAGGGATGGATCCCCTCCCAACGCATTTCCCTGACCGAGGCCCTCACCGCCTACACCAGAGCCCCCGCCTACGCCTGTGGGATGGAAGGAAGCCTGGGGACGTTGGAGCCGGGCCGCCTGGCGGATCTTTTCGTCCTGGATCAGGATCTTTTCAGCCTCTCCCCCGATGAGATCGCCGTCGTGCGACCGGCGGGAACGATGGTCGGTGGCGATTGGCGCTTCCGCGAGTTCTGACGCGGCGGGGCCGGTATGCAAGACTTCCGATTGCCACCGGCTAGTGCCTCGATATGGGGTGGGTTTCCACACCGCGAGCGCGATCGCTTCGGCCGCGGCTTACCCCTTTTCACCGCCCTCCGTTGCCGCCCGAACGAGCTTGCGGAAATCCCCTTCGCGAACCGTCACACCCGTGGCATCCAGATGCTCCATCAAGGCCAACGCGAATTT
>DATEAV010000112.1:0-5844 GCA_035288185.1 Anaerolineales bacterium
GCCACGAAGATGAAGAAGATGAGGCCCGGAAGCGGGGCGAAGGGCCTCACGTCTTTCTTGTTGTCTCTGCTCAGCCGGACATTCAAGGCCCTTCTCGCTATCCGATTGCCCCGGTTGGGCCCTGTGCTTCGCATTCCAGCCCTATCCCGCCTGCCACAACCGGCTTTCCGGCTGGACTTCTAGTTGCTTGCGGAGAAAACCGGTTCCCACCTCACCCCCTTGCCCCCTCTCCGCGGACGGCGCTCAGGTACGTGAAGAAACGTGGCGGAGAGGGGGTAGAAGATCTGGGGGGTAGGGGGAGCTTTGCTCCCCCTACCCCCCAGAAATACCGTCCCCTCCCCCTGCAGAATCCCGAGGGAAGCGGGCCTGAGTTCAAGCAGGGGGAGGGGCGAGGGGTGGGGGTTTGGCGCCCGACTGCATTTTTCCGCATCCTGCGAGGAGGAGACCATGGGCGCTCGCAGTCTGCAATTCCCCGTGGGTGGGAGCACGCCGGAGGATGAGGGCCGAACGACCGCGGAGAGAGCGGCCGCCGATGGGGATGAAGCATTGCTCGACGCCTATTCGCGGGCAGTCATCGGCGTCGTCGAGAAAGTGGGGCCGGCGGTCATCAGCATCGCGGTGAAGAAGCGCCGCCGGGGCCGTGGGTTTGCCGGTGAAGGCGCCGGCTCGGGAGTGGTCATCGCGCCGGACGGCTACGCACTCACCAATCATCATGTCGTCGATGGCGCCGAATCCCTCGAGGCAGGGCTCACCGATGGCAATACCTACGCGGTTGAGATCATCGGGAGCGACCCGCCGACCGACCTGGCCGTTGTGCGTCTGGCCGCTAACGGGCTCGCCGCGGCGAGGCTGGGGGATTCGAGCGCACTCCGCGTCGGACAAATGGCCATCGCCATCGGCAACCCGCTCGGATTTCAGAACACGGTGTCGGCCGGCGTGATCTCGGCTCTCGGCCGCGCCCTGCGCAGTCAATCGGGCCGGTTGATCGAGAACATCATCCAGACCGATGTGGCTCTCAACCCCGGCAACTCGGGCGGCCCTCTCGTGGATAGCCGAGGCCGGGTGATCGGCATCAACACCGCCATGATCGTGATGGCACAGGGGATCAGCTTCGCCATCCCGGTCAATATGGCCCGCTGGGTTGTTACCGAGCTACTCACCCGCGGAAAGGTCCGCCGGGCGTTCCTCGGGCTGGCAGGGCAGATTCGCCCCGTGAGCCGGCGCGCGCAGCGCTACTACGAGCTGTCCTCTGAGTCGGTCGTAGAGGTCGTCTCCCTGGAGCAAGGCGGCCCCGCCCACCGCGCCGGGGTGCGCAAGGGCGATTGGATCGTGGCCGTCGAGGGGCGGGGGGTGGGTTCGGTGGATGACATTCACCGGCTGCTGAGTGAGCGATCCGCCGGAGCGTCCCTCGAACTGTCGCTCCTGAGCGATGGCCGGAGGCGCGACGTCAGCGTGGTGACGGGAGAAGGGTAGTGCGAGGCAGGAGAGGGCGATGGGAGTGCGCGGCGCAGGCGAGAGAATCCAAAGCACACTGCTGAGCTGGGCCGGGGTCTCGGCCCAGCCTCACCGCTTCGGCGGGCGGGAGTATCGGATCGGCCGGCGCGAGATTGGCCATGTGCATGGCGACTGGCTTGTGGATGTCCCTCTGCCGAAGAAGGTGAGGGACGAGGCCGTTGCCGCTGGCCGGGCGGAGCCGCATCACGTTCTCCCTGAGAGTGGATGGGTGAGCGTGCATCTGAGCCAGGAGGCCGACATCGAAGGTGCGATCGCTCTCTTGAGGCTCTCCTACGACGCCGCGCAGCGGCAGCGGGCGCGGAGTCGGGAGGCGCCGGGGTAAGCGCCTGGCGAGAGAAGGATTGTTCTGGGGCGCCCGTCCCTTGTGGCGGGCGCCTTGCGCGCTTCCGGCAGGCGCTCGGGCAAGGAGCGTGTGAGCAATTCGCCCTTCCCGTGGTCCTCCTTCAAGCGCCGCCTCAAAGGTTGTATGATCTCGGGCCCAGGATGCCCTTGAGCCTGTCCCCTTTTGCAAGGAAAGGCGATTAACTGGGGGAACGGTACAACCGGATCCAAGGACCCATCATGCCGGAAACCATCGCAGTGAGTGGGCTAGACGGTCAGGTGGATGAGGAGTCGATCCTCGCCGCGGCACGGCGGCGCGACGCGGCCGCCATCGCCCAGCTGTACCAGCGGTACGTGAGGCCGATCTACCGCTATCTCTACAGCCGGGTCGGAAACAGCGCCGACGCAGAAGACCTCACCTCCCAGACCTTTCTCAGTGCGCTGGAAGGCCTGCCCCGCTACCGCCACAAAGGTCGGTTCGCCGCTTGGCTCTTCACCATCGCCCACCGCAGGGCGATGGACCACTTCCGACGGCACCGACCCCAGGTTGACTTTGATGACCGCTCGATCCCCGCGGACGGCCCCGACCCGGATGGGCAGGTGATCCAGACGGAGGCCCGCGAGGATCTCTCGCGCCGAATCGGAGCGCTTTCCGAATGGGATCAGGAGCTGCTCCGGCTCCGCTATGTCGCTGATCTCTCGTTCGCCGAGATCGGTGCCGTGCTTGGCAAGAGTGAAGAGGCGGCGAAGAAATCGCTCTACCGGCTCCTGGCCACGCTTCAGGAGAAGATGGAGGCCGATGGTGGCTGAGTTCATGCCCTCGCCCGAGCTGGAAGAGAAGATCCGGGAGGCCCTGGCTGCGCACGAGCCTGCGCTGGCCTTCGTCGAGAGATTGGCCGAGAACTTGGGGGAGCGGGTCGCCGTGGGGGCGCCCCGGCGCCCGTGGCTCGCCGCCCGCGGCCGATGGGCATGGGCCCTTGGCCTCCTGCTCATTCTGCTGCTGGCGGGTTTCGCCATCGGCCCTGCGAACATTGTGGCCGCGATGCAGCGGCTTCTGGGGTACATCCCGGGCGTTGGTCTCGTTGGCGACAGCTCGGGCCTCCGCGTGCTGGCCGAGCCGGTGACGCAGGAGCGCGAGGGGATCATGGTCACGGTGTCGCAGGCCGTTGTGGATTCGGAGCGCACCGTTGTCCTGTATCAGGTCGAGGGGATCCCACCGGAGGCCTACCCCGAAAGCGAAGACGCGCCCTTCTGCCCCGAGCAGCCCCAACTGCGCCCGTCGGGCGGCGTTCCGGCGGATGTGATTGGCGGTCGAGGGGGCGGCTGGGGCAGAGAAGGATTGATGAGAGCCGGGACGGCCGAGGGCCAGGGCTGGCGATCCGGCTTCGAATGGCGTCTGATCTACTCCGCCCTCCCGACGGACGTCAACGAAGCGATCTTCTTCATCCCCTGCCTCGACGGCACGGCGCCCGGGGCGGCTCCCGAGGACTGGGAGCTTGCGCTTTCCTTTGTCCCCGCTCCCCCGGATGTCACGGTCGTTCCCGTGCTTGAGCTGACGCCATCGCCGGAATCAAACCCGGAGCCGGGAGAGCCCGCGGAAGCCGGCCTCTTCCTGGAGCAGGTCATCGAACTGGAAGATCGCTACATCCTGATCGGGAGCTTTCGCCAGGGCTCGAGCATTCCCGGAGGGAGCGTGTGGGGGGTGCTTCCTTGGCTGGATTTTGAGATCACGACCGGCGACGGCCAATCCTGGATCTTCTGGCCTGCGGAAGACGTCGATTTGCCCGAGGCGCTGCCAGGGATTGTGCCGTGGGCGTATGAGGTCCTCAAGGGGTTTACCACTCCCCCGCTGACTCTGCGTGTGGGCGCCATTGACGCCGAGTTTCCCGCCGACGTGACATTCCAGTTCGACGCCGGCCCCGCTCCGGAGGACGGGCAGGAATGGGCGCTCAACCAGGACTTCGAGGTCGCGGGCCACACCGTCACCCTCGTCTCGGCCGTTCTGCATCGAGATGCGCGTCAGAACGGCTATGAGTTCTTCTTCCGTTCCGCCCCCGAAGTCGGGGCCATCTCGATCCAGGACGACGGGCACATGCCTGTTGGCGGGTATGGCGGCGGAACCTCGGGGGAGTTCAGTGTCGGTCTTGTCTACGACGGGCCGGTCCCGACCGGCCTGCTCACCTACCGGATCACTGCCCTAACGGCACGCATCGCGGGCCCGTGGACGCTCCCGTGGTCGCCTCCGGCGAGCAGTGCGCCGGTCACGCCGGTCGTCCTCCCGCTGCCCTGTCTCACGTTCGAGGATTGGCAGCGCGCCGTGGCGGACCCCGCGCCGATCCCCGAAGGGCTGGGCGGGAGATTGATCGCCTATGGGCGCATCATCGACGACGGCGACCGACTCTCACCGGAGAACGCGGGAGTCTTCGTCTTCGACCTGGCCACCGGGGAACGTCAGGCCCTCGGCCCGGGGACTTGGCCCACGCTCTCGGACGATGGCCGGCGCGCCGCATACAGTTGGAGCGAGGGGCTACACCTCGTCGACTTGACCACGGGGGAGAATCAGATCGTGCCCGGCACGACAACGAATGACTACAACCCGCGCTTTTCCCCTGACGGCTCCCAATTGGCTTTTGTGCGTATCGACGATCTCAATCTCTACGTGCTCAACCTGGACGGCTCCGGGCTGCAGCGGGTGACGCAGGGCCCGGAGTACGAACTGCTGGTTGGCTGGACGGCCGATGGCGGCAGCCTGCTCTACGGCGTGCCCGGGCCGGGAGGGATCAGCCTGCGGTCCGTCGATCTCCTGAGCGGCGAGATCAGGGACATTCTGGCTTTCGACGGCAAGGACGCCTGGGCGGCATTCTCTCCGGACGGAGAGTGGGTTGCCTATCTGGCGCGTGTTCCTGGCATGGACTATGGCCTCTACCTGGCGCGTCTGGATGGATCTGAGCCTCGATTGCTCGCCCAGCTCGACTATTGGGGAATCGAGGGGCCGGTCTGGTCGCCCGACGGGGATTGGCTGCTTGTCAACGTCGTTAACCCCGACCTCCCCGTGGCTGAAATCACACCCGCCCTCATTGACCCGGGGACGTGCCAGGCGATACCGCTAAGGGGCATCGATGGAACGGTGCAGGATTGGGCGCCCTGAGGCGGGCGTCGACCGCTCAGGATGAACCGGCCGCGAGTCGCGAGGCTCCTGTAGGGCGTTCAACACCTGCCCTCCCGAAGGATACCGGGACGGCGTGGCGGGCGGTGCCAGGGTTGAACGCCCCTATGTTCGATTGAACGGCCCTGCTTGACGCCTCGATCGACGGCGGCTATACTCCGTACACATTCTAGAGACGGGCTGAGGCGGCTCTTCGCCCGGATGCGAGAGCCACCAAGGGGAAGCCGGTGACCGCGAACGCGGAAGTCCGGCGCTGTCCCGCAACTGTAAGGATCCTCCCAGAGCGGCGGATCCAAGCCAGGATACCCACCTCCGCCCGGCGCTGAGACACCCTTCGCGGAAAAGGAGGTGGCGCATGCCCAACCGACTTCGAGCCTTCCCCGAGCGACGCAAGGGAAGGCTCGTTTTCCCTCCCTGAAGATTGGCCGTGCTGAACACATCCCCCGCGGGCTTCCACCGCGGGGAGCGACGCGTTCCTGATGAACGGTCAAGGAGCTAAGCCGTGAACACTCGATCGAAACTTGCATTCATGATCTTGGGGCTCGTGCTCACCGCCGCCGCCCCTCTGCCAGAAAGCAATGAGCCGCTCGGGCGCGCCATCGCCTGGCTTGGGGATCAGCAGCAACCCGACGGCGGTTACTCGAATGGTTTCACATCCGGAAGCGACGTCGGGACGACAGCGGATGTCGTCCTGGCTGTGGCTCTGGCCGGGCAGGCTTCGTCGTTCTGGGGAGCGCAAGCTCCCCACCCGGGCGACTACCTGGAGGCTCAAGTCGCGGCGGGTTCGGTGAGTGGGCCGGGCCTGTCGGCCAAGGTCGCTCTGGCCGCGATCACTCTGGGCC
>DATEAV010000113.1:0-2183 GCA_035288185.1 Anaerolineales bacterium
ATACTTCCAGCACTTTCGGGAACGTCGTCAGATTCCGGCAGCCGGTTTCCGTCACCACCACGACATCCTCGATCCGCACCCCTCCGTCTCCCGGATAGTAGAGACCGGGCTCGACAGTCACCACGTTTCCACTGCGCAGGATCGCCCCCCGTTTTCCGATTCGCGGCGGTTCGTGGATCTCGAGCCCCAGCCCGTGCCCGGTCCCGTGAAAGAACCCCTGCATCCGCTCGTTCGCTTCCCCCGTGTAAAAGCCCAACCCCTCGAAGAGCGCCGTCACCTCCTGGTGGATCGCAGCTCCATCGGCCCCATCGCGGATCAGGGAAAACGCCTGCTCTTGCGCCTGGAGCACCGCCGCGTACATCTGCCGCACGCGCTCCGAGGCGCGGCCTCGGAGCACGGTGCGGGTGAGGTCGCCGAAGTAGTGGGTCCGGGTCGAACGGGGGAAGATGTCGATCACGATGGGCTCATGGGCCGGCAGCGGCCCGGTCCCCTCGTGATGCGGGTCGCTGCCGTGCTCGCCGCCAGCCACGATGGTGTGGTCGGCTGTACAATCGTGGTCGAGTAGGAGGTGATGGATGAGCCGCCGCACGGCCTCCGAGGTCACGGGCGCGCCCGCTCGATAGAGGGCGTGCCCCCGAATCTCGGCCTCGCGGATGGCCTGGATGGCGATGGCCATGGCCTCCTCGGCGACCCGGAGGGCCTCCGTGATCCAGGCGACCTCGGTCTCCGATTTGGTCAACCGTTCCTCGAAAAAGATCCCCTCCTTGACCCGCAGCGTGAACCCGCGATCCCGCAGCTTGTCGACGTACTCCGCGGGAAAACTGCCGGGGACGAGAAGGCGGCCGATCCCGCGCTCTCTGAGTGCCTCTTCGACGGCATCGAGCATAGTCGGCTGCGGCACTCGACCCTTCGCCCGATCCTCATAGGTCCGGAGGGGGAGGACGGTCTCGACGGCGGCCTGACTCCTGGCCCGCCCGAGTTCCAGGTCGCTCACGATGATCACCCGTTCCCTGCCCACCTGGAAGAAGGGGAACGGATCAGGGGCGTGGAAGCGGCTGGCGTAATACAGGTCGGCATCCCGTGCACTGGCCGCAATGATCAACCGTGCTTCTTCCATCGCTCTTGGGTGTTAAGTCTTGAGTGTTGGGTGTTAGAGTCTGGGTGCCGGGTGTTCGACCTCAGTCCTCAGCCCTCAGCACCCGGTGCTGTTCTCGACATTGGACGTTGGACTGTGGACATCGGACGCGTTGGATATGGATGATGCAGAAAGGTGCCCGTTGAGGCGCGGCCCGGGCCTGGACTGACCGGGGGTGACCGCTTGAGCCGGAGGCCCCGCCTCTACTACTTCACCCTCCGATGTAGGACATCTCGATCTTGGGGAGCCCCACCGTCTCGGCCGAGCGGATCTCCGAGTAGCGGTCGGTGCGCTCCCCCCAGATCCGGGCCATGGCGGCACTGATCTCGGCGTCCGAGGCCCCTGCGCGCAGTAGCGCGCGCAGATCGTGGCCCACGGTGGCAAAGAGACAAGTGTAGAGCTTCCCCTCGGCGGAGAGCCGTGCGCGGGTGCAGTCGCGGCAGAAGGCCTGGGTCACCGAGGCGATGACGCCGATCTCGCCACGGCCGTCCCGGTAGCGCCAGCGCTGCGCGACCTCACCCCGGCAGTGCGGGTCCGCCGGCTCGAGCGGCCACTCGGCGTGGATCCGGGCAATGATTTCGGCGGCCGGCACCACCTCGTTGAGCCGCCAGCCGTTCGTCTGGCCCACGTCCATGTACTCGATGAAGCGCACGATGTGCCCGGTCCCGCGGAAGGCGCGGGCCATGGGGATAATGCTTCCTTCATTGACACTCCGCTGGACCACCATGTTGATCTTGATCGGGGAAAGCCCCACGGCGGCGGCGGCCTCAATCCCCTCGAGGACGCGCTCGACGGTAAAGCCGACGTCGTTCATCGCCTGGAAGACGGTGTTGTCCAGGCTGTCCAGGCTCACCGTGATACGCTGGAGCCCCGCGGCCCTGAGCGCCTTGGCCTGCTGGGCCAGTAGCGCGCCGTTCGTCGTCAGGGTGAGGTCGAGGCCCGGGATCTCGGCCAGCATCTGCACGAGCCGGTCCAGGTTCCGGCGCAGGAGGGGCTCGCCCCCGGTTAGGCGGAGCTTCTCGACGCCATGGGCCCGGAAGAGCCGGGC
>DATEAV010000114.1:0-3774 GCA_035288185.1 Anaerolineales bacterium
CACCAGCGGAACCCCCGCCGCCACGGCCGGAGCCAGCCTTCACGCCGCCGTTGGCGCCGCCTGCCGTCGCCCCGCCTGCCCTTCCGCGAGTGGCGACCCCACCGGTCGAACCGGCCTACACCCCGCCTGCGCAGCCCGCCCCGGCGCCGGCCGCGCCGCCTTCCGCGCCGCCCGTCTACGCTCCTCCACCGGTTGCGCCGCCCCCGACATATGCGCCGCCTCCGGCGCCTCAGCCGGTCCCACAGCCTGCCGCGCCTGCCTATGTGCCGCCGGCGCCGGCCTACCCACCTCCGGTGACCCCCAGCCCCACGCCCGCGCAGCCCCCCTATGCGCCCCCCCAGCCCGCCTACCAACCGCCAGCCGTCCCGCCTCAGCCGGCTCAGCCTCCTTATTGGCCGCCCGCTCCGACCGCGCCGGCCTACGCGCCGCCACCGCTCCAGCCGCCGTCCTACCCTGCGCCCGCCTACGCACCCTCAACGCAGCCGGCGGCGGCCCAGGCTGCTCCAATCCCTGCTCCAGTCGCGGCCGCTCCTGCGGCGAAGCCAAAAGCAGGCGGGCCCAACCCTGAAGAGATCCTCGACCGGGCGCGGGGCGCAATGAGCTCTGGAGACGTCGATGGAGCCCTCTACCACTATGCTTCGCTCATCAAGAGGAAGCGACAACTGACCGCCGTCATTGCGGATCTGCAGTCGGCGGTGGAGCGTGGCAGCACGCTTCCAGCCGTCTGGCAGGCCCTCGGGGACGCGTATGTGAAAGCCGATCGCCTCTCGGAGGCCATTGAGTCCTATCGACATGGTTTGGAAGCGGTCTGAGGCCATCGACCAAAGAGCCTGTGAGTTAAGCTCGGATCGACTCCACAGGGCCCTTCTCAGTAGTTTGGCGTCATGAATCACCCCCACCCCCAACCCCTCCCCCGGCAGCTGCTCGAATTCAACTGCCGATGGGGGCTTGCCGGGGGAGGGGAGGTTGATCCAAGGAGGCAGGGGGCGGCTGCGCCGCCCCCTGCCTCCTTGGGACCTCTTCCCCCCTCTCCGCCTTTCGATCAGTGTTCAGGAACGGGTGTTGCACGCGGAGAGGGGGGTTGGGGGGGTGAGGCCGAAGGTTCCAGAAATCAGCGGCCGCAGGGCGCGTATGGTCCGGCCGTGTTTCATTCATGGATTCTCAATCCTGCAAGGCCCGGAACTCGGGGCTCTCCCCGAGTTTCGTTTTCGTGGAGGCTCCCTTGGAGAGGACGCTCGTACTCATCAAGCCCGACGCCGTTCAGCGGGGCCTGATCGGAGAGATCACACACCGGCTCGAGAACCGCGGGCTCAGACTGGTGGCGGCGAAGCTCATATTGGTGGAACGCGAGCTGGCGGAGAGGCACTACGCCATCCATCGCGGCAAGCCGTTCTACGACGGCCTCCTCCGCTACATCACCTCTGCCCCGGTGATGGCCATGGTATGGGAAGGCCCCGGCGCGATCGTCGCCGTGAGGCAGACGATGGGATCCACCCGTCCCATCGAAGCCGCCCCCGGCACCGTCCGCCACGACTTCGCACTGGAGGTCGGCCGCAACCTGACGCACGCCTCGGATTCGGATCAGACGGCGGCCGACGAGGTGGGCCTCTGGTTTAGGCCCAATGAGATCGTGGATTGGCAGCGAGATATCGACCGTTGGGTGTTTGAGTCGTAAGCGGGCCAGGCCGCACCCCGCAAAAAAGAAGAGCGGACGACGCAACGTCGTCCGCGTCTTTTTCCGGCGCCGCCCGGTGCCCGTCTTCGCCTTCAACCCCGACGCGCACCCGCCGCAGCTTGGGCCATCCCCCGCCCTCACTCCGCCCCGCTCGTGCTACTGAACTCGCAGCAGCACCTTCCCCGACGACCAGAGGTCTTCCAACCTGTAGTAGTCTCGCGCCGAGGGGGAAAGGAGGTGGACGACGACGCCCCCGTAGTCGAGGAGCACCCATCCGCTGTGAGCGTCACCCTCTCTCCTGGCAGGCGCATGATCTTCGGAAACCCGCACGTGTTCCAGGAGCTCATCTCCAAGGGCATGGAGAGTGCGCTCGCTGGAGCAAGTGCACAGCACAAAGTAGTCCGTGAAGGAACACACGCCGAGGAGATCGAGAAGAAGGATGTCCTCGCCCTTCTTGGCTTCGAGAGCGCCTACGATCTTATGCGCCAGAGGCAACGCATCTTGGGGCATTCGGCTTCCACCCTGCCGATCTTACGTTTTGAGTCCCAGCGCGAGATCGACGGCCTCGCCGGCCGTTTTGGCTCGCAGGATCTCCGCCTGCTTTCCATCCGGGCGAACGGCCTCCCAGGTGCTGAGCCCGATCACCCTCCTTCCCAGCTTGAGCGCGATCCCGATCTCCGAGAGCGTCCCCGGCCCGCCCCCGATGGCGATGACTGCTTCCCCCGCCAGGACGACGAGCGAGTTCCGCGCGTGGCCGAGGCCCGTGGGGATAGCCACGGAAAGGTGAGGGTTGCCTTCGGCCCCGGAGACGCCGGGCAGGATCCCCACCGTAAGGCCGCCCGCTTCACGTGCCCCTCGGCAGGCCGCCTCCATCACCCCGCCGCGCCCTCCGCACACAACGGCAACACCGCGGCTGGCCAGCTCTTTCCCCACCGTCTCGGCCAGCGCTCCCTCTTGCGGCGAGCACTCGGCGCCCCCCACGACCGCGACCATGCGCGCCCGGCCCCCGCTCACCGGCCCGCCTCCAGGCCCACGACCCCGAGCGGCGTGTACACCGCGCCGCCCGGCTTCAGCTGGCTGCGGAACAGCGTGATCTCTCGAACCTCGATTTCCCCCATCGAGACCATGGGCGAGCCAACGAGAATGGCTCCGACCTTCGCCGCCTCCACCGGGCGAGCCTCCCTGCGAACGCGTCCAAGCGTGAGATGCGGGCTGAACTTACGATCCTCGGGGGGAAAGCCCAGCGGACCAAGCGCCGCTTCGAGGTCCGACTGGATCCGCGCGAGAACTCCGCTTGGCTCCTCGATGCCCATCCACACGACTCTTGGTCTGTGGGGCCCGGGAAAGCAACCCACGCCTCCCACGTCTACCGAAAAGGGACCTCGCCCGACGGCGGCCGAGCGGATTGCCGCCACCAGCTCATCCGGCCGACCGGGATCCACATCCCCCAGGAACTTCAGGGTGAGATGGATGCCGCTCGGCCTCACCCAGCGGACCACGTCGCGCCCGACCAGACGCGCAAGCCGCTCGATCTCTTCCCCCAGGCGAATCCGTAGAGGCTGGGGGAGATCCACCGCCACAAACGTTCGAATCCGGTTGCTCGCTGAGTGATCTTGGTCGAGGGGAGAAGACGGCGGCACAGCAGGCTTGAACCAGGTCCCACTTTGAGCGACTGGGCGGATTGTACCATGCGGCCGATTGGTCATTCGCCATTTGGCGAAGGCCGGGCAGCAGAGGCGGCACCTTGGCCACGAATCCTATTGCCCACCCTTTGCCTCCCGATTAGAATTGCAGTATGGACAAGGGGCTTTCCAGACGGGGCTTCCTGAAGCTGGCCGGGCTCACGGTCGGGGGCCTCGCTCTCCGGCCCGTCCCGCCGGACCTCACTCCCGGGCCGGAGGGGCTGGGCCGAGTGGCTGCTTCGTGGGTGAGCGTCTACACCGAGCCGAGCTTTCGCTCCCGGCGGCTGACCACGCTGACGCGAGATTCGCTGCTCACGCTCCTCAGCCGCGAGGTCGCCGACGAAGGGCCGACCTACAACCCGATCTGGTATCGAATCGCGGAAGGCCACACCCATTCCGGAAACCTTCAACTCGTCC
>DATEAV010000115.1:0-3697 GCA_035288185.1 Anaerolineales bacterium
CGCCGAAGGTGTGAGTCGCAGCGTTGTAGGTGAAGAGAATGAGCGGTGGCGGCCCCCCCATCTCCATCGAGGCGGTCGGGAGCGCCAGCACCTGTGCGCCGTCCGGGAACCACAGCAGCCCCGAGATGGATGGCGTATACCACCACTCGGATGACATCGATTCATCGAGGGTGATGTCCCAGGAGGCGCTGCCGTCCGCCGGCGCCATGACAATGCGAGGTGGCGCCGGTCCGCCCCAGTGGCAGAGAACGACGTACTCACCATCCAACGTCCAGACCGGGCGGTCTTCGATCCCTCCCGTGCCGGATTTGTCCACGTCGGAGAGCTGGACCTCCGCCCCCGTGCTGAGGGAGACGACGTAGAGGCCGGGAGTGCCGGGGGTTTCATAGCCGGACTCGCGGGTGAAGGCGATGGCATCCCCGGAGGGAGAGAAGCTCCAAGAGAAACTGACGTCCCTGGCGAGGAGGCGGTCCTCACCGGAGAGGCCGCGAACGCGAAGCTCATACGTCGTATCGGTGGCGAGGACGTAGGCGAGCTGCCGGCCGTCCGGTGACCACAGGGCTTCGACGACGTTGTCGGGGAAAAGCGTGATCACCTCGCCGGTGGAGACGGTGAGCAGGCTCAGGTCGCTTACCGCCAGGTTGCCGGGTCCGGCGCCGTGATCCGCGAAAACCTGGGCGTAGGCGATCTGATCGCTGATGTGGTTGTAATCATAGAACTGACCGACCGAAACCGGGAGCGTGATGCGGGCAGGCGCCCCTGGGCCGAGACGCCACGCCTCTGTCCTGCCGCAGTGATAGCACATCCAGACGAAGGCCGGGCGAAGTGGAAAGGCGGTTGGCTCCGGCGTGGGGGAGGGCTCAGGGGGAGAACTCGGTGACGCCTCGGCCAGGGCAGTGAGCGTCGCCGAAACGCCGGTAGCCAGGGCATTCGCAGGAAGGCCTGCGCCGCCGGGGAAGGTGCAGGCAAGCGCAACTGAGGCCGCTGCGACAACCGTCCAGGCGATGGGCCGTCTTCTCACATCTATCTCCTCAACGGAGCCGAGGGCGCCCAAAGAGCGGGCATCCGCCCTTTCCGCGGGCGACCTCGGCCCTAATCGGCCTCACATCTTCGAAGCCTATCATGAATCCTCCAGCCGCACCGGCTGCCTGCGGGCCGGGGCGACGTAGAGGCGTCGGCGGGGCTTGCGAAGCCGAGGCGGGCCTAGAGGGATCTACCTGTCGTATGTGTAGAAACCGCGGCCCGTCTTTCGTCCCAGGTAACCTGCGTCGACCATCTTGCGCAAGAGAGGCGCGGGACGGTATTTGTCCTCGCCCAGGTCGCGCTGGAGAACCTCCATGACGAACAGAACCACATCGAGGCCGATCAGATCTGCCAGGGCCAGGGGCCCCATCGGGTGGTTCATTCCCAGACGCATTACGGCATCAATCGCCTCCGGCGTCCCGATGGCCTCTTGCAGTGTAAAGACCGCCTCATTGATCATCGGACACAAGATCCGATTGGAGATGAATCCCGGCGAGTCCTTGGCCTCCACAGGCTCTTTCCCCATCCGGCGGCCCACCTCGAACGCAGTGTCGGTTGTCTCATCGCTGGTCGCCAACCCCCGGACCACCTCCAGCAGTTTCATCAGCGGAACGGGGTTGAAGAAGTGCATTCCCACGACGAGCTCGGGCCGTCGGGTGGAGGCCGCGATTTTCGTGATCGGGATGGAGGAAGTGTTCGAGGCGAGCACGACCCCCGGCGGCGCCAGCCGGTCCAGGTCCGCGAAGAGACGCAGCTTGACCTCCGGGTTTTCGGTGGCAGCTTCGATCACGAGATCGGCCTCGCGGGCGGGCTCAAGTTCGAGAGACGTCGCGATCTGGAGAGCGGAATCCATCTGCTCCTGGGTGATTGCGCCCTTCTCGGCCAACTTACCCACCGACCTGGCGATGGCCGACAGCCCATGGTCGACGGCCTCTGGGATCACATCCGTCATGGTCACCCGATAGCCCGAAACCGCAGCCGTCTGAGCAATGCCGCTTCCCATCGTGCCTGCGCCGACGACGACAATGTGGTGTATCACCATCCTGCAGCTCCTCCCGGGCGGCCCTTTGCCGGCTACTCGATTTCCACCGCCATGGCGACGGCCTCGCCGCCGCCAAGGCAAAGGGCAGCGATGCCGCGCCGAAGGCCTCGGTCCTTCAGGGCGTAGAGGAGGGTGGTGAGAATGCGCGCCCCGGAGGCGCCGATCGGATGGCCCAGAGCCACCCCTCCCCCATTCACATTGACCTTGCTCCAGTCCCAGCCCTGATCCAGGAGAGCATACCCGTCGGCGAGCACCTGTGCGGCGAAGGCTTCATTGAGCTCGATCAGATCCACGTCCTTCAGCGTCCACCCGGTCTTGCCCAGGAGCCGCGGGATCGCAATTGCAGGGGCGTAGAAAAGCTCCTTGGGTGCCACGGCGGCCTGGGCATACCCCACGACACGCGCCAACGGGGCGCGGCCAAGCTCCTCGGCCTTAGCCCGGCTGGCATACACAATCGCGGCCGCGCCGTCGTTCAGCCCCGGGGAGTTGCCGGCTGTCACGCGGCCATCGGGCTTGAAGGCCGGCTTGAGCGAGGCCAGGGCTTCCAGCGAGGTGTCCCGGCGAGGGGTCTCGTCGACGGCGAACGTGGTTGCCTGTCCCTTCTTCCCGGGGATCTCAACGGGCGCGATTTCGGCGGCGAATTTGCCTGATTCGATCGCGGCGATCGCCTTCTGGTGGCTCTCCAACGACCATCGGTCCATCGCCTCTCGAGTGACCTCGAAGCGCTCGGCGATCCACTCGGCGGCCATTCCCATCGCCCAGTCCTCGAAAGGATCCCACAGGCCGTCATGAAGCAAGGCATCGGTGAGCTGCCTGTGGCCGAAGCGCAGGCCTGCCCGGCCGTCGACGAGGAAAGGAGCGTTGCTCATGCTCTCCATCCCGCCGGCCACAATGAGCTGAGCGTCGCCTGCCCGGATCGCCTGCGCCGCTAGCATTCCCACCTTCAGCCCGGAGCCGCAGACCTTGTTCAGGGTCGACGCACCCACGGTGGCAGGCAGTCCGGCGTAGATCGCCGCCTGGCGGGCGGGCGCCTGCCCAAGCCCGGCGGAGACAACATTCCCCATCAGGACCTCATCGATCTCTTCGGGGCGCTGGATCCCGGCTCTCTCTACCGCAGCCCTCACCGCCACCGCGCCCAGTCGCGGGGCCGAGAGCGCTCCGAGCGAGCCCTGGAAACGGCCCATGGGGGTGCGCGCCGCGCTCAGGATCACCGGCTGGCTTCGGCTATCCGGGTTTGTCATAGACGCCTCTCCTCTTGCAGGCCAGAAGATCGAGCACCCACCTCACACGCAGGCCATTCAGAGCCTGCGAAGTAATCCCGGTTTGACACAGCTGCACCCTGTCTACGCCTGACGCGACCTCACTGGCCCCCACCCCGTTCGGGCCGCGAAGCCCTCCCGACACCTGCGCCGCACCGCAGGTGCGGTGAGGACACACCCACTGGCACTGCGCTCACTCACTGGCACTGCGCTGGCGCGCAGCGCCAGTGCAAGTGTGCACCGCACTCACCTGCGCCGCACCTGCGGTGCTTTGCAGGTGCGGTGTGCGTGCTGCCTGCACAGTGCCGCACACCGTCCCGGTGTCCTATCGGGAGGCACTCGTGTGCAAGTGCGGTGGGCGCGCACATCGTCC
>DATEAV010000116.1:0-12175 GCA_035288185.1 Anaerolineales bacterium
TTCAAGAACGCGAGCGCCCCAAACATCCAGGCCGCCACCCAGAACTCGCTCACGGAGAGCGCCGACGGAAGCGCGCCGACGGCGATGAGCAGAAGAGCCGCGACAAGCCCCAGCCCGGCGCCGCCGAGCAAGACAACCCTGAGCCCCTCGGCAAGCGCCGCGGCTCCGCCCAGATTCTCCCGCACCGCGCCGACAGCCCTCGCCCCGCCCGCGGCCACCAAGACGAGCGAGAGGGCCACCAACACCCAGCGCAAGGCGTCAGGCGTCACCCGTCTCCTGCCCAACCGGTGCTCGCCGCGCTTCCCGCCGAGGAAGATCTGCAGGGCGAAGGAGACGGCCAGGAGCACAAACGGCAGCGCCAGGAGGTGGGGGTGGTTATCGGCCAGCAGGAAGGAGAAGTAGGGAAACTCGTCGATGGGGCTCACATCGACCGTGACGTTGGCCAGATCCACATCATTCACGACCCGCGAGGCCTGCCACCACATCCAGAACCGCTGAGGCAGCCACGAAGGCGCCAGCGCCGGAGGTCGAACGAGATCGCCCAGGTTGAGCCACTCCCAGAAGCGCGAGGTGAGGGCCCCGTCCGCTTGGGTCCGCCAGAAGATGTGCTTCGAGTGAAGCACTTCGAAGAGGCCCTCGAGGTTGCCAGTGATCAGGACGAAAAGTGGGCCGAGAAGCGCAGCCCCGAGCCGCCGACGGGATCCTGCGCTGAGAAGGTTGTAGAGGATCGAATACGTCGCCAGCGCGGTGAGCGCGAACCAGAGGGCGTTTCCGAGGTTGAAGGCAATTTGAGACGGCGTGGCGGTGAGGCGGGAGAGGAAGGCGAGCAGAATGTAGCCGAAGTGATAGTAGGAGATCGCGTGGCCCGAGAGCCACGGGTCGTATGGCGGGAAGCGGCTGGAGCGCAGGATCGCGTTGAGGAAGGCGAGCTCCATCGGCTTCTCGGTGTTGGCGATCTCGGGATTGTTGGCGCGCACGAACACCCATGCCACGAAGGCCAGGCCAAACACCGCCTCCATGACGATCGCAGTCCGCCAGTGCTCGGTGATCCAGGCCCGGATCTCCGTCCACCGGCGCCCGATGGCCATGCTCGCCCCAAGCAGGCCGAGCACGCCAAGCAGCGCGCCGCCCACGTCGTTGCGCAGCAGGCCGAGCGAACCCCCCATCCAGAAAAGGTAGCCGGCTCCCAGGATTCCGAGCGATCGGCTCAGCCCGTAGCCGCGATCGGGCAGGCGGGAGAAGAGCCGTTGGGCTGCCGGGAGGGCGGCCAGGCCGAGGACGCCGCTGGCGATCCACCAGGCGATCGCCATGCCGATCATCGGATGACCTCGTAGATGGCCGACTGGCCTTCTTGAAAGGCCACTCGCAGCAACCCCATCTGGACCATCTGCTCGAACTTTTCCAGACCTCCGGAGGGGCACGCGAGGGTCGCCGGGTCGCCTTGGGGGTCGAGAGCGGTGCATTCGGTGGGTGGGATCTCAAGAAGGCACGAGTTCGAGCAATCTCGCATCACCACGCGTCCGCTCATATCGCAGCTCACCCCGCTGCCGGCGGCGGCGCACGGTTGAAGGCTTTCGTAATACATCCGCTCGAGCCGCCCGACGATGATATAGCCCACCTGGTATTCCTCGAGGAACGCCTGGGCCTCCTCGATCGAGCGGGTGAGATAGAAGTCTTCGATATCCCAGGCACGCTCCCAGACTTCCATATCCCCTTCGAGGACGCGCTGCTGGCGCTGATGCCAGTTCCATCCGAGCACGCTTGGGAGGCCGGTGTAGATTGTCATCCGGGAACCCCAGCGGTATTCGGGGATGTGGGCCTCGACGATCACCGGTGTCCCTTCGACCTCCTCCTGGAGCCAGCGGATCGCGGCCGCGTCTTCCTCCAGCGTCGTGGACCCGATGTCGTGGTAGGTCACGAAGGGCATGAAGGCTATCCCATCCAGGGAGTGTGGGGCGCCAGGCTCCCATCGGTCGCGCACCTTGGCGATCGAAGCCAGGATCGGATAGAGCGCGGCGGAAAAGACCAGCGCCCCCAACGCGATGCCCCAGACCTGCCGGACAGAGGGCCTCCACGTCGGCGCGGACGAGAGCAGCCAGAAGAGCGCCGCCGCACCCGCGACGCCGAACAACTCCCACACCTGAAGATAGAACTTGAAGACCGTGTTCATCCGGCCGATGTCGCCCACGATGACGACGATCTCCACCAGGAGTGTGAGCGCGGCGCCTGCCGCGTAGAGGGTGAGGGCCAGGCGCTTCTCCAAGGGCTGTCCCGGGCGAAGGAAGAGCACTCCGGCCCAAGCAGTCGTGGGCACGACGATGACAGCCACAACGTATCCTTGCGCAGCGAGGAAGACCGTGCCCACGGCCAGGATGAGAGCGACCGCTCCGATCAGGCCGAGAAAAGGCCGCAGCTTCGTCAGCGCCGAGAGTGGCGTGGCCGCCATCCACTGGATGCTCTCCAGGACCATCCACGAGAGGATCGCGAAGAGGAAGAGGCCGTGGACCGTGAAGTACGCCGAGAGCGGAGTCCGCGACCCCGTCCAACGGCTCACCTCACCATACGCCTGGCCATACCAGTGGTAGTAGGGAAAGTACAGGAGGTAGGAAAGCCCAAGGAGGAGAGCGGCATAGAGGATCGACTCGGCCACGACGCGGCCCGTGAGCCTGCGCTCACGCAGCCACGGGGCGGCGGCGGCGGCCACGGCGGCCATCCCCCAATAGGTCGGGTAGTCGCCCAGGTTGGTGGGACGCAGCGCGCCGAAGGCCAGCCCTCCGACGCCGAGCGCCAGAGCGAGGTCCACCAGTCGGAGTTGCTTCCGGCGGTCGGCGGCCAGGAGCCAGGAGAGCATCCAGGCGAGGCACAGCACGGCCACGGGCCGGCTGATCATGTGGGCGTGCAGGTCGCCGTAGAGGAAGGTGAAGAAGGGAAACTCCGTGATCGGCCCGGGCTCGCCCCCAGCCGGTGGGATGGCGCGGCTTGGATCCCAATACCAGGAATCAAGGCCGTAGGGGAGGCCGGTGTCCATTGTGACGAAACGCGCCGCCCCACGCGCCGCCTGGACAACCCCAACCAGCGCCGTTCCGGTCTCTTGTCCCTCGGGCGTCCCGATCCGCTTAAACCCTTCATAGATCATCCGGACGGTGCCCAGGTTCCCCAAGACGACGATGGATACGGCGGCCGCCACCCCCGCCAGCCTCGGGCTGATGCCCGACGAGGCGTTCCCTTCCAGCGGGTGGAATCGGGCCACCAGATTGTGGGCGACGCAGTACGCAGCCAGAGCGAGGAGGGCAAAGAGGGTGGGGATGGCCAGGTTGTAGCCGACCGTCGGCATGATCCCCAGGAGACGCATCGGGATGCCGATCAAGACGAAACCGTAGTAGTAGTAGTTGATGTAACCGCCCGCAAACCAGGGATCGTAAGGCGGGAAGGATGTGCTCCGCAACACGGCGGTGAGGTAGGAGAGGTCCATCGGCTTCTCCCCGCCTTTGGAGGGATGCCAGAGGTCGGGGTTGCCGAGGCGGATGGCGAGATCAAGGAGAAAGAAACCGAGCGCCAGGGCTTCGGTGAAGAGGATTTCCTTGCGTCGAGATGTAAGGAACGCCTTCAGTCCATCGCGGTCGCGCAGCGCCAGGGCCAGAGAGAGGCCGGCTGTGGCGAGGAGGACGAGGAGGATCGACGCCCGGCCGAAAGGCACCTCAACGCTGCCGAGCATCCACGCACCCCAGGCGACGACAATCAGCCCCACGATTCGCGCCAGCGGATAACCCCCGTCGGCCAGGCCGGGAAAGGCCACGCGGGTGATCGGCAAGGCGATGGCGCCCAGCAGGGCGATTGCCAGCCACCAGACGATGACGGCAACGAAAGGGTATCGATTGAGGATTGAGGCGGGATGGAAGGCCTCCGACCAGGTACCGCCGACGCGCTGCGCATCCCACCGATCTCGAGGCAGCATCAGGCTCGGAGGAATCGCGCCTGCCTCCCCGGGTAGGACGTGCACCACCTGGCTGAGATCGACAGCGCCCAGCAACTCGCGCACATCCTCCGCGGAGTAGGAAGGCGTGGGCGCGAAGAGAAGCACTCGGGGATGATCGTAGACGGTGAAGGCTTCTTCGGCGAGCTGATCGTTGATCTCGATCGGGCCGAGACGGGGGTTGTTCTCGAAGACGGCGATGAGCTGCCAGCCCAGGGCATTGGCGCTCGGCTGAGGCATGGCTCGCGCCCCGCACGCCACGACGGACTCGGGCTCGGGGCAGTCGAACAGGGCACGGTAGTAGGCGGTCGTCAGGGGGTAGCGGATCGGCACTCGAGAGGTTGTGCCGTATTGGCGGTTGGAGGAGATCGCCAGCAGGTCGCCCTGGGTGAGCTGCGTGACAAACCGTTCAAGCTTGTCGGATACGCCGGTCTGGTCGGCATCGAGATCGTCGGGCCAATAGAGCTCGAGCATTGGGGCGGCGTACCGGCCGTTGATATCCAGGCCGCCGAGACGGAGCGGAAGCCCGTCATCCCAGGTGGATTCGTTGATGATGACCGAGCCGCGCAGAACCAGCGCCCCGCCTCCCTGCATTTCGAGGCGCAGCCCGTACGACCGTCCCTCCTCGATCCCCACCGGTTGATCGAAGGAGAGCTCGAGAGGCGAATCCTCAGCGGAGAGAACCCCGGTGTAGGTGGCGACGGCCAGCGGTTCGGGGCCGTTGCCCACATCGTGGAGCAGCGTGGCCATGACGACTTGCTCGCCGCCGGAGGCGGTAGCATTGAAGGGGTGGGCAAGCAAGACGCCCTGCGCCTGGCCCGCAAACTGTGAGCTGAACCCGGCCTCGTACGGCGCGCTGGAAGCGAGAGAGAGCGTCTCTCGCGGGAGGCCGATCGACTGGCCCTGATCCCCGCCGGCGGCCGTCACCCGCAGCTCGAGCTCTCCCCTCAAAATGACCGCCCCACCCCCGGAGAGCTCGACGTTGGCATAGTACGTGTGCCCTGGGAAGAGTGGCGGTTGGGCATCGAAGGGGATCTCGAGCCGTTGGTCGAGGGAGGTCGGCAGAGGGCCGGTGTAGACGGCGGTGGCGATGAGCGAGGCCGGGTCGGGGTTGTCTTGAATGCGGAAGGTGAGAGTTCGCGGACCCAATTCAGGCGTGAGGTCGATCACCCCGGGAGCAAGGATCGCCCTGGCGTTGCCGGGCAGGTTGTCGATGAAATCGAAATCGACGGGTTCGTCGGAAGCGAGGGTGAGATCGAGAGAGACGGCGATCGGGTCGAGCAGGCGTTCGCCCTCGACGTCGACGATCAGGTTGACGACGGCCGGGACGTGCGAGTAGATCCAGCGGGTGGCCTCGACCCGGGGCATCGGCCGGTTGTAGATGCCCGCGAACGCCACCGCCCACGCTGCGGTCCCCAGAAGCACCAGAAGGCCCGCAGCGCCTGCCAGTGGACGCAGAATGCGCCTGCGGCCGGGGGAGGCCCTTCCGGCGGCTTCCCAGCCCTCCCATAAGCCCCAGGCGGCCAGCAGGGCGAGCGTGGGGTAGATCGGCAGCTGGTAGCGCATGGAGGGCGTGAAGCCTACCGACCGCCACAAGAAGTAGGCGCCTGTCCAGACGACCGGCAGGAGATTGTGGCGCCATCCCCAGCGGGCGATCCCAACGGCCGCCAACGCCCAACCGGCCCAGGCGGCAAGCCCGAGCGGCAAGCCCAGGCCCCAGAGGACCATGTTCTTCCAGGCGAAGAGCACGGGCGTGCGATTTGCCCACTGGAGCGCCGGCGGAAAATCGACTCCCCCGCCGGCCTGCCGGCTCAGCTCGGAGAGGGCGGCCAGCCAGCTTGGGTTCGGCTTCACGCCGAAGAACGTGGGGCCTGCAAAGGCATACGGCTGGAAGACACGGAAGGCGAGCAGGGTGACAAACCCGGCGGCCACCAGCTTGAGCAGCGCCCAGGCGGCCTCGTCGACCCGACGATCCGGATCCACGCCCGTCAGCCGGATCAACGATGCAAGGACGAGCACCCCGGCGAGAGTGATCGAATCGATCTTCGATGCCGCCGCCATACCGAGAAAGAGGCCGAAGAGAAGGTGATCCAACCAGCCTCCGGTGTCCATGGCCCGGACGGCGAAGTAGAACCCTCCGGCAACAAACGCCACCGTGAACGATTCGACCACGAAGAAGTGGGCGTGCTGGATGAGGAGGACCGAAAACGCCGTGAAGGCCGCGGCCAGGAGGCCCACACGGCGCCGGTAGAGCCGGCTGCCGATCAGGTAGACGAAGAGGATCGTGAGCAGGTCAAACGCGGCCGAGACGGTCCGGCCGAGGAGAACCATCTCGTCGTAACCGGTGTCGCCCGTCCGCTGCGCCAGGAAGCGGACAACGAAGATGGGCAGTGTGCCATAGACAAAGAAGGTGTGGCCGACGTTGTTGGGGTTGAGAGGCGAGGCCCCTGTGTTGAAATACTCCCCGACGCTTGCCGGGATCCGGATCGAGGTTTCCACCATGGTGAGGAATCGCTCGTCCGGGTGCAGATGCTGGTTTTCGTCCCAGTTGCGGCCTCGGAACCGCAGCCATGCGCCGGCGACGAGGATCGCCAGCAGCACAAGCTCCGGCGCTCCCTTGCGAAGGAAGAGGCGCCATCGGGAGGGCTCCTGCGCGGGGATGAGGTCGCTCGCAGGCTGGACCAATTCCATGATCACTCCAAGGTCAGGCGGTTGTCGACCCCGAGCGGAAGGTTG
Source organism: Anaerolineales bacterium (assembly GCA_035288185.1). Lineage (GTDB taxonomy): Bacteria > Chloroflexota > Anaerolineae > Anaerolineales > E44-bin32 > DATEAV01. The sequence goes on from DATEAV010000116.1 coordinate 6,710, forward strand.
TGCCGGCGGCCTCTGGCGGCCCTCTGGAGCGCCATCTTACACCTTTCGTGCCAGGTAGAAGCTGTAGGTGCCGTCTGGGCTGGGCGAGGGCTGATAGTACCGCCGCAGCAAACGTTCCGTCAACCACAGGTTCCAACGCGCTCGCACGAGGATCCATCGGCCGAATACGGCCCGAGAGACGAGGCACGGGAGGCCCGCGTAGTGCCCCCATTCCAGGGCATGGAGCGAAGCCGGCGGGAAGTAGCGGAATGTGCGCTCCACTCGGAAGCCGGCCTCCTTGAGCCGCCGGCCCCATTCGTTTTCGTCGAGCATGTTCCAATGGCGGACGACGCGCACGAACCAGGCGCGATACGCCTCCGCCACTCGTGCCAGCCTGAGCCGGCCGAGAAAAGCGGGGCCGCTCAGATGATCGGGGAAGGCCGGGTTTGGCACGGTGAAGACGAAGGCTGCGCCACGGCGGAGGACTCGGCCGACCTCAGCCAGGACGGGCTCCAGATCCGGGATGTGCTCGAGGACCGAGTTGCTCAAGGCGCTGGCAAAGGCGGCATTGGCGACCGGGAGCCGATCTCCGAGAGCGCGCAGCAGGAGCCGATGGCCTCCTCTCCGGCCCGCCTCGAGGAGGGAGGCGCGGTCGGGATCCACGCCGATATCGACTCCGTCTTCAAAGACGACGGAGGCGAAGTGCCCATCACCGGCGCCGAGATCGAGCCGCGGATGGGGAAGCCGGACACGCGCGACGAAATCCGCCTCGGCTGCGCGGAGAAGTGCCCGGAAGTAGGGAAGATCCCGCAGGTGGAGCGTGAGGAAGTCTTCGCTCATTCGCGCTGGAGAGGGCCTTTGCCCGAACGGAGGCGCTCGAACAGGCGCTCGTACTCAACAGCCACGCTCTCCGACGAGTAAGGCTTCAAGATCCCCGGATCGCCGCGCAGCTCCTTGGCCGAGCCGAGAATCTGGATGATCGCCTCGGCCAGGGCGCCCGCATCTCCCGGGGGAACGGTCCGGCCCATCCCGGTTCGCGTCGTGGGCTCGCGCACACCGGGGATGTCGCTGGCGACCACCGGCGTCCCCGAGAGCATCGATTCCACCTGGACCATCCCGAACGATTCGGTGCTGTTCAGGCTCGGCAGGACGGTCACCTCGCAAAGGGAATAGAAGGCGGCCAGTTCATCATCGGAGAGAACGCCAAGAAACGTCCAGTGATCGCCGAGGGAGTGAAGGAGTGGCTCGAGCTTGCGGGCGTATTCCTCTTCGCCGAGCACGTTGAGGTATTGGCCGACATACAGCACCCGGGCTTTGGGAAACTGTTCGAGCACTCGCGGCATCGCGTGCGCCAGGACCTCGGCGCCCTTCTCGGTGGCGAGGCGCGCCGCCATCCCGATCAGCCGCTCCCCGGGCCGGATCCCCCACCGGGCGCGCGCCGAACCCACGACGGCCGGGGCGGGACTGGCTACTTCCACCGGAGGCGGAATGACAACCAGCTTCCAGAGGAAACGGCGAAGAAAAGGCGACGCCTCCGCATAGTCGCGCGTGTTGGCGACAACCGCATGAGCTGCGCGCACGGAAATCGAGTCCGCCGCGCGTGAGGCCTTCCCGGCGAGCCAGTTCAACGGTGAGGGGGGGAGGCGCAGATCACAGTGATACGTCAGGACGACCGGCCGGCCAAGGGCCCGGCCCGCAAGAGCCAACGGAGCCGCGTCAAGCTGCGGAACGTGCAGGTGGATCACGTCGTGCGATGCGGCAAGGCGCGTCCCCCAGTAGAGCATGGTCGGGAGGATCACGCCCTTGCTCAATCGAAACGCCACCGGCAGCCGCTTCACCGTGACGCCGTCTCGCTGCTCAAGCGGAGGAAGCTGTCGGTCGTAACGCGAGGTGAGGATGGTCACTTCGTGCCCGCGCGCGGCGAGAGTGCGCGCCAGGCGCTCGGTATAGACCGTCAGGCCGGAGTAATGCGGACGATAGTAGTAGAGCGAGGTGAGGATTCGCATCAGCCCGCCTGGCGTGGCGTGCCCTGCCCGGCCCAAGAGCGCGCCGCCCGGACGGCTCCCGCCAGCGTCTCCCCCTCGCCCACCAGAGCGGCGGCGCCCAGGAGAGACGTGATGCCGTAGTGCAACGCATGCAAAATCAGGGCGTATCCAAGCGCCACCGAGGAAGCCACGCCGACGATGGCCAGGGCGGCGACGGCCGAGGCCTCAAAAACGCCGACATACCCCGGGGCGGAAGGAATGGCCACGCCGAGGAGGGTGACACACAGCGCCAGGAGGGCCCACGCAAGAGGGGCCTGCGGGACGAACGCCCTCAACACCACCCAGTATTCAACGCCCGCCAGGGCCCAGGATGCCCCCATCCAGGCCAGGGCGAGAAGGAACCGATCCGGGCGGCCCAGCGACGCCAGGCCGCTGCGCACGCCTTCCCAGGCCCGGCCCCAGCGCGGGCGCCCTCCCGGGAGGCGACGCAGGATCGACTCCGCAATCGAGGGCCGGGCGGCGACCAACCCGAGGCCGATGATCGCGGCGGCCAGCGCGCCCCCACCGAGGGCTGCGGCGCGTGGAGCCCACGCAGCATTGAAGGCGATGGGCGCCATGGCGACAAGGAGCCCGACGGCAAAGGCCATATCGAAGAGGCGTTCGCCAACAATCGAGCTCAGCACCATCGGCGCGGAAAGGCCAGGCCGGCGGCCGAGAAGCACGGCGCGCCCCAGCTCGCCCATACGCCAGGGCAGCAGATTGTTGAGCAGATACCCTTCGTTTAGAGCGGCCAGATGACGGAGGAGCCCGGCGCGCCGCCCAAGGATCTCGCGCCAGCATAGCCCGCGTGCCGCCATCGCGGCGAGATAGATGCCGGCGGCGGGCCAGAGGACGGCGTAGTCCACACTGCGGAGTGCGCTGCGCAGCGCCTCCCACCCGGCCCATCGAAGGGCGATGGCGAGGGCGGCGCCACTGATGGCCAGGCCGATGAGGAGACGGACGATCCCACCGATGGGTCGGCGCACGACCGCTCATTATACACTCGGGACTCCGCCCACGCCGCTGAACGATCGGTGCGATTCGCGGTTTGGCGCCGACCCCAGAGCCCTCGACCTGTGCAACGCGCCTTCTCGAGTGAATCCCCTTGCACGGAGATATCGAGGCTGCCTCCCCGCCTGCAAGCGGCCTGCTCCCCGATCCGGGTATCCCCTCGGCATGGTAGGGGCGCAGCACCCAGCACCTGCGGTTCTGGGCAGGTGTGCTGCGCCCCTACACATCCGCGGCAAGACTCGCGCCAACAAGCGTCATCCCGCTCGCGAATCGGTAGAGGCGCACGGCCCCGGACGATCAACACGATCCCTGGCCGTGTGCCTTCCCCTCGGGATTGTAGGGGCGCACGGCCGTGCGCCCTACACGGCCGCGGGGTCAAGCGCGCCCGCGGGATCACACGGCACGTGACGATCCGCGACATTCCTGGCTGCGCGACTCCCCTCGGCACCGTAGGGGCGAAGCATCGGGGAGGTCCGATGCTTCGCCCCTACACGGCCGCGGGGTCAAGCGCGCCCGCGGGATCACATGGCACGTGACGATCCACGATGAGTGGCCACCGCCGTCCTCGGCGGGGGCTTTCGCACGCGGGGGAATGAAGCGCCGCCGAGGACGGCGGCGCATACGGCGCGGAGGGCTACTCTTCGCCGATACGCAGGACCGCCATGAAGGCATCCTGGGGGATCTCAACGCTGCCGACTCGCTTCAGCCGGCGCTTGCCGCGCTTCTGCTTCTCCAGCAGCTTCTTCTTGCGGGTGATGTCGCCCCCGTAGCACTTGGAGAGGACGTCCTTGCGGAGAGCCTTCACGTTGGCCCGCGAGAGGATCCGTCCCCCCGCCGCGGCCTGGATCGGGACGGTGAAGAGCTGCCGCGGGATCAGCTCCTTGAGCTTGGAGACGAGCGCTTGGCCCTTGTGATACGCGTCTCTCCGGTGGACGATCAGTGCTAGAGCGTCGACGGGCTCTTCGTTGATGAGGATGTCGAGCTTGATCAGGTCTTCCTGCCGGTAGCTCGAGAAATGGTAGTCGAGGGAGGCGTAGCCACGGGTGCGCGACTTGAGCTGGTCGTAGAAATCGACGATGATCTCGGCCAGGGGGATATCGAAGCTCAGCACGACGCGTCCCGGCGCCGGATACTCTTGCTCGGTGAACACCCCCCGGCGCTTAGTCACCAGGTCCATCACCGCGCCGTAGTAAGTCTCGGGCGTGAAGATCTGGATGTTCATCCAGGGCTCGCGGATCTCCTCCACCAGGTCTTCGTTGGGCAGATCGGCCGGTGAGTCGATGACGGTCGACGTCCCGTCCTTCATCACCACCTCGTATTCCACCGAAGGCGCTGTGGCGATCAGATCAAGATCGTATTCCCTTTCCAGCCTCTCCTGGACGATGTCCATGTGAAAGAGCCCAAGGAACCCGCAGCGGAAGCCGAAGTTCAGGGCCTGGGAGGTCTCCGGCTCGAAGACGAGCGAGGCGTCGTTGAGCTGGAGCTTCTCGAGGGCGTCTTTGAGATTGGCATAGTCCTCGCCCTCCACGGGGTAGAAGCCGGCGAAGACCATCGGCTTCACCTGGCGGTAGCCGGGCAGCGCCGCCGCCGCCGGGCGCGCCGCCTGGGTGATCGTATCCCCAACCCGGCACTCGCGGACGGATTTGAGGCCCGTGGCGATATAGCCCACTTCGCCCGCCCCCAGAGCGTCGGTGGGGGCCATCTCAGGTCTGAAGATTCCGATCTCCATCGGCCTGAGGGTGGTGCCGGTCGCAATCAGGCGCTGATCCTCGCTGGTTTGCGCCCGTCCGTCGACCACCCGGACGTAGGCGACCACTCCTTTGTAGGGGTCGTAGTGCGAGTCGAAGATCAGCGCCCGGAGTGGGGCCGCCGGATCGCCACGCGGCGCAGGGACGAGGCGGACCACGGCTTCGAGCACCTGACCGACGTTCGTGCCATCCTTGGCCGAGACGCGCAACACCTGGGCCGGGTCCACCCCGATCAGGGCGTGCAGCTCTTCGGCCACTTCGTCCGGCCGGGCCGAGGCCAGGTCGATCTTGTTCACGACCGGGATGATCTCGAGATCCGCCTCGAGGGCCATGTAGAGATTGGCGAGAGTCTGCGCCTCGACCCCCTGCGTCGCGTCAACGACCAGGACCGCCGCCTCGCACGCTTCCAGGGCGCGGCTCACCTCGTAGGCGAAGTCGACGTGTCCTGGGGTGTCGATCAGATTCAGCTCGTATTCGACCCCGTCGTTCGCCCGGTGGAGCATGCGCACGGCCGAAGCCTTGATCGTCACGCCCTTCTCGCGCTCGAGGTCCATCGTGTCGAGCACCTGCTCGGTCATCTGCCGCTCGGTGATCGTGCCCGTGAGCTGAAGCAAACGGTCGGCCAGGGTCGACTTGCCGTGGTCGATGTGAGCAATGATGCAGAAGTTGCGAATGCGAGAGGGATCCATGGGGCCGCCGACGGT
>DATEAV010000117.1:0-16490 GCA_035288185.1 Anaerolineales bacterium
TTCGGCGTTCAGGATAGCCGGGGAGCTCCAGCCCACCTAGCGCTGGTCGGCGGAAAGCCAGGCAGGCGATTCGGCCTGTTCAGCCGGCTCGGCGCAGCAGCTGCGCGTTGAGGGCCACAATCACCGTGCTGAGCGACATCAGCACTGCGCCCATCGCCGGGGAGAGCAGGATCCCCCACGGGGCGAGGACGCCTGCGGCCAGAGGAAGAGCGAAGACGTTGTAACCGGTCGCCCAGACGAGATTCTGAATCATCTTACGGTAGCTCGCCCGGCTGAGGCGGATGATCCGCACGATATCGAAGGGGTTGCTTCGCACCAGGATGATCCCGGCCGATTCCACCGCTACGTCGGTGCCACTCCCTATGGCGATGCCGACGTCGGCGCGCGTGAGCGCCGGGGCGTCGTTCACGCCGTCGCCGACCATGGCCACGCGCTTCCCCTGCCCCTGCAGCTCGATCACCTTCCGATCCTTGTGCTCTGGAAGGACCTCGGCGAAGTAGCGGTCGATGCCCAGCTCCTCGGCGACTGCACGGGCGACTTCTTCACTGTCGCCGGTGAGCATGGCCACCTCCACGCCCATCTCGTGCAGGGCCTGCACCGCCTGGCGGCTCTCCGGCCGGATGACGTCGGCCACCGCCAGGGCCGCGGCGGGCTTTCCTTCCGTGATCAAGTAGACGACGCTCTGGCCCTTCCGTCCCGCCTCTTCCGAGAACTCCGCCAGACTCCCCTCCGCGCGGAGACCGAGCATTTCGAGGAGGCGCGGGCCGCCGAGATGGACCTCTTTCCCATCCGACCGAGCGCGCACCCCCCGCCCCTTCAGAGCCTCAAACTCGGTGACGGAGGGAAGCTCCAGCTTCTTGGCCGCGGCACTGCGACGAATGCCCTGGGCGATGGCGTGCTCCGAATCGCCCTCCACGGCCGCGGCCAGCGCCAGTGCCTCGTCGGCATCGAAGCCGCCGGCGGTGGAGACCGCGACGACGCCAAACTCGCCTTTCGTCAGCGTGCCGGTCTTGTCGAAAATGGCGACGTCGATCGCCCTGGCCGCCTCCATGGCCATCCGGTTGCGGACCAGGATGCCCTGCCTCGCCCCGATCGAGGTGGTGATCGCGACGACGAGTGGGATCGCCAGGCCCAGGGCGTGAGGGCAAGCGATCACCAGGACCGTCGCCACCCGCTCGACCACTTCGACATTGAAGCCTGCCGCGACGGTCCAGGCCGCGGCTGTTACCCCGGCAACCCCGAGCGCGGTGTAGAACAGCCAGCCGGCGGCCCTGTCGGCCAGCACCTGCGTGCGAGACTTGCTCCGCTGGGCGTCGGCGACGAGGCGCATGATGCCGGCCAGCGCCGTCTGTTCGCCGGTGGCCGTGACGCGCACCCGCAGGCTACCATCGCCGTTGATCGTGCCGGCGATCACACGCGCTCCAGCCTCCTTCCGCACCGGGCGCGATTCCCCCGTCAGCATGGCCTCGTTCACCTCGGAGGATCCCTCGATCACCTCGCCGTCGGCCGGGACGCTCGCTCCGGGGCGGAGCAGGACAAGATCCCCCTCCCGCAGATCCGCCGCCGGCACGGTTTCTACGCTCCCATCAGGGCGCAGGCGCTCGCCGGTATCCGGCATCAGCCGGGCTAGCTCGTTCAGGGCGCCGGAGGCCTGCCGGACGCTTTTCATCTCCACCCAATGCCCGAGGAGCATCACGTCGATCAGGGTGGCCAGCTCCCAGAAGAAGCCGGTCTCGGGGGCGATCAGAAGTGCCGCCAGGCTGTAGATGAAGGCCACCGAGATCGCCAGCGAGACCAGCGTCATCATCCCCAGCTGGCGGGTGGCGATCTCGGGCAAGGCCATCCGCAAGAAGGGGAGTCCACCCACGACGAAGATCGCGGTCGAGAAGAGAGAGGCGATCCAATCCGCACCGGGGATTTGCGGGGCCCGAAAGCCCAGCCACTCCTGGATCAGGGGCGTGTAGAGAAGCACTGGAATGGTGAGGGCCAGCGAGAACCAGAAGCGCCTCCGGAAGAGCTGCTCATGCCCGGTGTGATCGCTATGGGCCGCGTGCCGAACTTCCGACTGAGGCCCGGGCTTCATGGCTTCGGACGTATGGGCCTGATGCGCCGAGGACGCGGCGGGCCGCGGACCCATCACGTGCTCGGCGTGACCCGCATGTGTGTCCTTCGAGGAAGAACCGCCGCCGGACGCTGCGCGTCGATGGGCTTCGTGGCTCCCCGTCGTGCGGTGGGGCTCGTGGCTTTCGGGATGCGCCTGGTTCCTATTCGGATCGTCGGGTATGACTGCCTCCTCAAGGCGAAAGCTTTGTCAGGAGCGGCCCCTCCCGGCTCAGGGGGCGAGCACGGTCATCGTCCCGACCATGCCGGCTTCCTTGTGGCCCTCCACGCTGCAGAAGAACTCGTACCCCCCCGGAGCCGTGGGGGTGAACTCGGTCATGCCGCTCTCGCCCGCCATCGCCGACATGTGCAGGGCGGGCTCCATCCCCGACCCCATCTCGTGGCCCGTTGGCTCGGTGGAGGTCATCTCCATCGGGAACTCCATGATGCTGAAGTCGTGCTCCAGAGTGCCGCCGTTCACCAGCGTCATTCGGACGGGCTGGCCCGCTGTGACGCTGAACTCCGACGGCTGGAAGCCAAACTCCGTCATCGTCACCTGAACCTCGGTCAGAGGCTGCGAACCCGCGCACCCCGAAAGGAGCAGGCCTGCGGCGACCAAGAATAGCGCCTTTCTCATCGTCCCTCCCAATGATTGTGGATGTGTTTTATCCAGTTTATCATCGCTGGTCCCGCGGCTCCCCGCGCCATTTGGCGCGTGTCCGGCTCGATGAGGGCGTGTACTCAGCGGGCTCCTTGCCTGATAGAATCTCTCCCGTGCCGGGTTTCTCCCGGGGAGCGAGGTGCTGAGAATGAACAAGAAAGAGGAAGCGCAGCCGATTCGAGTTATCCTCGCCGACGACCATGCCGTCGTCCGCGCCGGCATCCGCCAATTCATGGAGCGAAACCGCGAGATCCAGGTGGTGGCGGAGGCCGGCGACGGCCCGCAAGCGGTGTCGGCGATTCAAGAACACCGACCCGACGTGGCCATCCTCGACCTGCAGATGCCGGGGATGAGCGGGATCGAGGTCACCCGCTGGGTGCGGGCGAATGCCCGCAACACGGGCGTGCTCATTCTCACCGCTTACGACGATGACCCCTACGTGCTGGCTGCCCTCCAGGCCGGCGCCAATGGCTACGTCTTGAAGACCGCCGACGCGGCCGAAATCGTTCGATCGGTTCATGCGGTCTATGAAGGCAAGTCGGCGCTCGATCCGGCGATCGCCCGCAAGGTGATGGGGCTGGTGAGCGGGCGGCGCGGCGAGACGGCGGTGGAACGGCTTACGGATCGCGAGCTCGAGGTGCTCACCCTCGCCGCCCGCGGCTACACCAACCGGGCCATCGGCCATCAGCTCGGCATCAGCGACCGCACGGTGCAAGGGCACCTGGCGAGGGTGTTCAGCAAGATGCAGGCGGCCAGCCGGACGGAGGCTGTTATGCGAGCCGTGTCGCTCGGCTGGCTGCCGCCGGATATCGGCCAGCTGGCCGAGGAGTGAGCGTTGCGCCTCGACGGCCTCCGCCTCCAGCTCCTGGGGCTGGTCATCCTCCCGTTCAGCCTCGTCCTCCTGGCCGTTTCCATCGCCGGCGTCGTCGTGCACGAAGAGGCGATGCGAACCCTGGTCACCGATCGCGATCTGCGAGTGGCTCGAACCGCCGCCGCCGCGCTGGACCATGCGCTGCAGAGCCGCCGTTCGACCCTGGATGCGTTCGCCATGCGTCTCTCGACGTCATCCGGCTTCGCCTCCGCACTCGAAGCCGAAGCGCAGGCTGCTCTCTTGTTCGACGGCGGGCTGGCGGAGGTCACTCCCGATGGCCGTATCGTCGCCTCGACGGGTAGGTGGGCAGATCGGCCGGCAGGCTTGTTGATCGACGGTCTAGCCGAGGGTGAGGGCGCCCTCTCAGCGTCGTTCCGCGAGGGCAACGCCTGGATGATCCTGGTCGCCCAGCGGGAGGGAGGCATGGTGGCCGTCGGGGCTCTCAGCCTCGATGGGCTGCTCCGTGAGGCCTTGGGCTCCGGCTCTCCGATCACCGGCTCAACGACACTGACGCTTCTCGATTCCTCCGGAGCCGTGCTCGCCCAACTGGCGGGGACGCCGGGGGAGCATCCCCTAACTGGAGAAGGGGTCTCGGAAGCCGGCCAGGCAGCAGTCATGGCCGGGCCTGAGGGGCCGCGGGTGGTGGCGGCCAGCCCGGTGGCGGATACGGGCTGGGTGCTCGTGATCGAGGAGCCCTGGGAGCACATTACCAGCCCCGCCCTGGATCTCTCGCTCGTTGCGCCCCTCGTGCTCATCCCGGCGTTCCTTCTCACCCTGGTTGGCCTCGGGTTCGGCGCCAGGCGGGTGATCGCCCCGCTCCGGCAGCTCGAACAGCAGGCCGGGCGGCTGGCAGAGGGCGACTACAGCGCGGCCCGAACGCCCGTCAACGGCATTGCGGAGGTGAGGCACCTCCAGCTCACGATGGCCCGAATGGCCGATCGGATCCACAACGCCCAAAGGGCGCTGCAGAGCTACATCGGCGCCATCACGCGCGCCCAGGAAGATGAGCGCCGCCGGCTCGCCAGAGAGCTGCACGACGAGACGATCCAGGACCTGATCGCCCTCGACCAACGCCTGCAGATGCTGGCCATGGACCTGCGTGAGACGGATCCCTCGCGCGCCAGCGAGGCCGAGAATCTGCACCGGGCTGCAAACGGCGCAATCGAGGAGGTGCGCCGGATGATGCGCGCCCTCCGGCCCACCTACCTGGAAGAGCTCGGCCTCTCGCCTGCTCTCGAGATGCTGGCGCGAGACGCTTCGCAGGAAATCGGGATCCCGGTCTCGTTTCACGTAGAGGGTCAGCCCCTCAGGCTCGCGCCGGAGGCGGAGCTCGCCCTCTACCGCATCGTCCAGCAGGCCCTCAGCAACATCGGGCGACACGCCGAGGCGACTCAGGCCTGGGTGTCGCTCGACTTTCGGCCGGAGCGCCTCACGACCGTCGTCCGCGACGACGGCCGGGGGTTTGCCCTTCCCGGCCGCCTCACCGATTTCATTGCCAAGAGCCACTTCGGTCTGATGGGTATGAAGGAGCGGGCCGAGCTGGCCGGTGGCTCGCTCGCCCTCGAGTCCTCACCCGGCTCCGGGACGGTGGTGCGTGTCGATCTTCCGCTCGATCCCGCAGACAAGGCTTGAGCCCTCGCCGGTTCGGACGGCTGCGCGCACGGCCACCGCTTCTGTTCTTTCCTTTTCACACCGCCGGGGGCAGGTGCCCCGCACCCACCTGCACCGCACCTGCAGTGCGCTGCAGGCCGTCTCGCCCCGGCGGGCCGGGGCTTCGCGGCCCGAACGGGGTGCAGGTGTACGGTTCGGGGCAGGTGTCGCTGCTCCACCGAGCGTAGTTGAAGGCGCATTCCGTCGCCGGCTCGCGCTCCACCCTCGCCCCCGTCGCCCTCTCATCTTTCTCCGCATACCGCCGCGCCCAAGGCAGGTCCACGCCTCCGCGCCGTATGAACACGGGCAGGGACAGCCCTCCCCGTTAACGTCATTCTGGAAGGCTGTGAATGAATCGCACTACGGCTTATTCGAGCATCGCTTGCTTCCAATTGCACTGATGCCGTGCCATTCATGCATTGTGCCTTTCGGCCTCACCCCGTTCGGGCCGCGCCTTGGCGGGCGCAGCCCGCCGGGGCGGACGGCCCCCTGCCCCCTTCGCGCAGCACCCCTTTGGGGGCTCCGCTTGTCACGATTCCCCACGCGTTTTCACGAAAGCGGAGAGGGGGATGAAGGTCTAAGGACGTGTCCTTAGGTAACCTCCCCTCCCCCGGCAGATCCTCATCGCTCGGGCAATGGGAGCAACTGCCGGGGGAGGGGTTAGGGGCCGTCCCCCGCACCCACCTGCACCGCACCTGCAGTGCGCTGCAGGTGCAGGTGTGCGGTTCTGGGCACTCAGTGCCCGTGCCCGTAGGGCAGGTGTGTCCTTCGGGAGGGCTCGCGGCCCGAACGGGGTGGGGGCCGTTGGGCGCGCGCCAGCCGGGGAGAAGAGTCCTGGCCGGTCGATACGGGATTAGTTCACAGGCTCTGGCGGCCGTCCGTGCCCAGCGCCGCTGCGAGGAGGTTCTCCGCGCATCGGTGGTAGGCGGAGCAACAAGAAAGGGGCCGCTCGAGTGAGCGGCCCCACGATTGAGCGGCGCCAAGGTCGGCTACTCCGAGATCTCGCTCACCTCAAGCAGCTGCCCGTGCCACGTGTGATACCAGGCCTGGCCTGTGTAACCGTTTACGCTCAACATCCCCGCCACGTCACCCGCCTCGAGCGTGTGGAGGGTGTAGTAGCCGGGGAAGACCTCCGCCTCCCCTTCCACCGATTGAGTGGGGAGATATTGATCCAGATACTCCTGCGCGATCTGGGCGGCTTCCTCGGCCGTCACCGGGAGCGTTGCGGGGTCGAAGGCTCCCGGCGTCAGCGCGCCGACGCCGCCCATCATCCCGCCCATTCCTCCTCGCCAGCCGCCCATCATCCCCCCGACCACCCCGCGGCTCTGGGATCCCATCATCCCGTACTCCACGTTCCACATCATCGATGGGCCATATTCGAGGAACACGGCCTTGGTGAGGGGATCGACAAGCACCTCGAAGGCTCCGATGCCACGGGAGGGATCCCTCACCTCCACATAGGCATGGTTGTCGAAGATCATCACCTCGGCGATCTCCAGACCCTGGTAGTCGAGGGCCTGCATATAGGCTCCCACCGCCTGGGTGGCTTCTTCGACCGTCAACGGCTCGGCCGAGGCTCGTTCGTTCCACCCATAACCGCCCATCATGCCGCCTCCCCCCATCGTCCCCCCGCCCATCATCCCGCCTCCACCCATCATGCCGCCGATGGCGCGAGGCCAGCCGAAGGCGTCGGTGGCAGACCCGGAGCCCGGAGGGCCCGTGAAGCGGCCAGCGAAAAACCCGCCCATGAAGATCCCGACGGCGAGGAGCGCGGTCAGGATCACTGCGAAGATCCACTTGGTATTCATCCTTGCCTCCATCTCTGATCGTTCCTTGGCTTCGACCAAGATGATATTCGCCGATCATGAAGATTGCATGAACTCCGTGCCCTCAGTTCTTCTTCTACGTGCGTGCAATCAGGCCGAATGGCCTGGTCGTCCTCCCACAACGGTCACCGCCTGCCGCGGCGCCGTGAAGGTGAGGCGCGCAGGCCTGTCTCTGTCGGCTCAAGGCGGCGGCTCTCATACCCTACTTAAGCAATCCGGATATCATTGTACGACCCTTCGCCGGGAGAATGGACACGATGCACCAGAACAGATGGACCCTTGGCACCGCGCTCGGCGCTCTGACCAGCCTGGCAGCCATCGGATTGTTCCGACTTGGCGCCAGCTTTGCCGGGCTGCCAGATCTGCCTTTCGACCTATTCGACTGGCTGGCGCGCGTCCTGCCCGGTGGCCTGATCACGGCCGGCATCGACGCGATGGTGGCCGTGATCACCGCCTTGCGGCTCGGGCCCACCTCAGCGGTCGCCAAGCTGATCGAGCAAGCCCTGGCGCTGGCGCTGTTCTTCGTGGGCGGCGCCGCCGGCGGCGCATTTCTCGGCTGGCTGGCATCGCGGACAAGAAAGGCTGAACGCCGATCGAGCGCAATCCGGGGCGGTATCCTGGGCCTCCTCCCGGCGACGGCTGCGCTGGCAATCGAGGCCCGGCTCGGATTCCCGAGCGCCGGCCCCCTCGTGAGTGCAGTATGGCTGCTTGCCGTCCTGGTCGGCTGGGGAGCGATGCTCGGCTGGCTGGTTGTCGCGGCGCCGTCTCCATCGACGGCCGCGCCGGCGGCCGGCCTGAGTCGGCGGTCGTTCCTGGCGGTCGTCAGCGGGGGGTCGCTGGCCGTGCTGGCGGCCGGGCTCGGGGTGGGTGCGCTCCTTCGCCCACGCCGCGAGACCACGCCGCCGGCAACGCCGCCTCCGGGCGGAACCTCGGGCCCGGCCGCCTCGCCGCCCGAGGAATCCCTCGCGGCGCGAATCGAGCCGGCGCCGGGCGCACGGCCCGAGCTAACGTCCAACGAGGACTTCTACCGAATCGACATCAACACGATCCCGCCCGACGTCGATGAAACCACCTGGCGACTTGAGCTCGGAGGGCTGGTTTATACCCCGCTCTCTCTGACCATCGACGAGATCCGCGCCCGCCCCGCCGTCAGCCAGGTCGTGACGATGCAATGTATCTCCAATCTTGTCGGCGGCGACCTGACCAGCACGAGCCTATGGACCGGTGTGCGCCTGATCGAGCTCCTCGAGGAGGCAGGCCTGGCGCCGGGGGCCCTGGAAGTGGCGATCGAATCGGCCGACGGCTTCTATGAGAGCGTGGCCATGGACGACATTCTCGACGAGCGTACGCTGCTCGTCTACGCCATGAACGGCGAGCCGCTGCCGCGCGAGCATGGTTTCCCGCTGCGCATCTACATCCCCAACCGCTTCGGGATGAAGCAGCCGAAGTGGATCACGCGAATGGAAGTGATCGGGGAGGAAGGGCCTGGTTACTGGGTCGACCGGGGCTGGAGCGCCGAGGCGACCGCGTTGACGACCTCGGCGATCGACCCTAAGCCGCGCGACCTGGTGCCGGACGAGAACGGTGTCCTCCCTATCGGCGGCATCGCTTGGGCCGGCGCCCGTGGCATCATCCGAGTCGAGGTTCAGATCGATGGCGGCGAGTGGATCGAAGCGCAGCTGCGCACGCCACCGCTCAGCCCGCTATCCTGGGTCCAATGGCGCTACGACTGGCCGAGCACGCCCGGCAGGCATAGCGTGCGCGTCCGGGCTGTCGACGGCACGGGCGAGCTGCAGATAGAATCGGTCAGTCCTCCGCACCCTGACGGCGCCACTGGCTATCACGAGCATTCGATCACGGTCTGATCCCGCCGCCGGTCGAGTCGGACAGAGATTCGGCCTGCTGGCTATTGTCGAGGGGCCGCCTCCGAGGATTTCCCAGGATGTCCTCGATGATCCCCAGGGCTGAGGCCAGGCCGTCTTCGGCGCGCACTTGCTCCCCCAACTCCTTCGCCCGGGCGCGCAGCGCCGAATCCGCCTGCGCCAGGACGATGGCCCGGCTGAGCCGGAGCTCGGTGAGGCTGCGGAGGCGGATGGGCGGGGTCGCCACGCCAAGCTCGTGCGCCACCTTCGCCCAGATCGGCTGGTCCCCCGTGTGCGGGACGATGACGCTCGGGACCCCCGCCCGGATCGCCGCCGCGGTCGTCCCGATCCCGCCGTGGTGAACGACGGCGGCGATCCTCGGGAAAAGCCAGGCGTGAGGGACGTCGCCCACCCTCAGCACAGAGCCAGGCAACTCCGCCCCCCGGCCGAGCCCGGCCCACCCTGCCGATAGAACCGCTCGGACATCAGCCCGCCCAATCGCCCCGATCACCACCTGTGTCATCCTGGCCGCCTGGGCCTCGCTCCCCATGCTCCCAAAGCCGATATACACCGGCGCCGGCCCAGCCTCAAGAAAACGAACAAGATCCTCCGGCGGCTGCCACCCCGGAGGAGGCTCGAGAAACCAGAATCCGGTGACATGGATGCGATCCGGCCAATCGGCCGGGCGAGGCATCACGCGCTCACTGTACCCGTAGAGCGCGTGGGCCTCGCTCTCGTCTCCCCTTGTCAGCTCACGCAGAGGACCGGAGGCCAGGCGCTGGGCCCAGAACCTGTGTATCGGGGGGCGCAGGAGAAGCCGGATGATCCGATCCGTGATCCAGTGGGTGGCGAGGTTGTAGCCAGAGCCAAGCCGGGGGCCTGTGAAGAACGGGAGGGCCGGGTGGGCTCGAGTGGGATAGAGAGGATAGAGGCAAGCAGGGATGGCCGGGATTCCCAGGTGACGTGCGACGTAGAAGGCGTTGGGGAGCATGAGCGGGTGGTAGATCGCCACATCCACTCCCTGGCACGCCCGCCACGCGTCTTCCTGGAGAACGCGAAGCACCTGGGGCATCGTCTGGAACGCGCCGAGGAGGAATCGCGGAGGCCTCTCGGAGCGCAACGCCGGGCGAAGCCGGCCGCCGGCGGCGAGCTCTTCAAAATCAACGTCCAGGGGAAAGAAGGGAATATCGTGCAGGCGGGCGAGCGCTGCGGCATTGCGGCTCGCGGCGAAGACTGCGTCGTGGCCCGCGCGCTGAAGTGCGAGGGCAAGGGCGAGATAGGGCTGGACGTCGCCTCGGGATCCCGCGGCCAGCACGGCGATCTTCATCGTACCCCTCGTCGGGCAGCTACTCGAACACCTTCTCGTCTTCCCGTTCCGCCTCCGCAGCGTCGGGCTCCGGAGGACGCCCGGGCGCCTCGCCTCGCAGGAACTCCCGGTAGAACTCGTGCTGGATGACGAGACTCATGATCTCGTTCGTCCCGGTCCAGATCATCATCAGCCGAGAATCGCGCAGCATCCGCTCGACCGGGTAGACGTTGGTGTAACCGATCCCGCCCAGGATCTGCATGGCGTGGTTGATCACCTCCCAGGCCGTCTCGGTGCAGAACTTCTTGCTCTCGCTCACATACCGGCGCACCCGGCCGGGATCGTCGCCTCCATCCACAAGACGCGCGGCCGTCGCCACCAGGGCGCGGGCGGCATCAAGCCGGGTGAGCGACTCGGCCACTTTGAACGATACGCCTTCAAACTCACGGATCTTCTGCCCAAAGGCCTTACGGCGGTCGCTGTAGCGGACGGCGACCTCCAGGGCGGCGCGGGCCAGGCCGAGGGCTCCGGCCGAAGTCGTCATCCGCTCCGGGATCATCATTTGGTGGAAGACCTCAGCTCCCCGGTGGAGCTTGCCCACCACGTTCCGGGAGGGGACGCGCGCCCCACGGAACACGAGCCTTCCCGTCCCACCCCCGCGGGTGCCCATCAGACCGTAGACGTAATCCACGTCCACGCCCGGACCGCGCTCAACGAGGAAAGCGCTGATCCCTCGCTGCGGCGGAGCGTCGGCGTCGGTGCGTGCATAGGCCAGGAAGAAATCGGCGCCCTCCGCCCCGACGATGAACCGTTTCTGCCCGTTCAGGATCCATTCCTCACCGTCCTTCGTCGCCGTCGTCGTGGTGCCAAAGAAATCCGAGCCACCGCGCGGCTCCGTGAGCGCCTCGGCCGGCGTCCGCTTGCCGGCAAGCAAGGGGCGGAGGAAACGCTCCTTCTGCTCCTGCGTACCGAAAACCGCCAGCGCCTCGCCGACGATCGAGCATAGGCTGTACAGGCAGGCCAGCGACGCCCCAAGAACGCCCACCTCCTCCAGGGCGATCACCTCATCCGCCCAGCCCAGGCCTCTCCCGCCAACCTCGGCAGGGAATCGCAACCCGAGCAGGCCGCGCCCGCCCGCGTTCTCAAGGAAAGAACGTGGGTAGCGGACTCGGTCGGCATCCATGTCCAGGAGCAGCTGGCGAGGGACGGACCGGACCAAATCCCAGACCTCTTCGCGGAGCGCTATTTGTTTCGGGCTGAGCAGGACAGGGAGCATGGGATTCCCTCCGGAAGAGGTCAGGAGTCCGGGCCGGGGTGCCCGATCGGCAGAAGATACAACGGTATGTGGCCGGCCGGCAGTTCGAGCAGGGCCTGGACCTCGGCATCATCGAATGCGCCGACGGCCACACTCCCCAGGCCCAGCGCCTCGGCCTGAAGAAGCACGTTTTGCGCGGCGTGGCCGATTTCCATCAGCGTGTAGCGTTCCCCGCGCTGCTTTCCATAGCGCACCGCAACCCGCTCGAACACCGCGCACAACACAATCGTCACCGGGGCGGCGGCCAGGAACATCTGGCCGAGGGCGGCGCTGGCCAGCTCTCTTCTCAGGTCTCGCTGGAGGTGATGGATCAGCCGGTGGATCGCCGGATCATAGCGTTCAACGGCCTGCGGGGTGAGAACGTACACCTCGAGTGGATAGAGCGCTCCCGCCGATGGGGCAGTCCGCCTCCCGTGAGCGTTTCGCCCTTGTGCCGCCCACAGGCACTGGCCGAGAGCCTCCGACGTCAGGGGCTCGCTGGCGAATTCGCGGCAAGAAGTTCGACGGTCGAGGACCACCGTCAGAGTCGCACCTCCCTGCCGCTGCGGTTGTGGAAGCGAAAGGCTCGTGGGCATCCACCCCTCCAGGGGGAAGGCCTGCTTGGGCCAAGAAAGGATAGTGTAGCGCGATCGCCCTTCCGAGGGATCGGGGCCGGCGCGGCCTCTCCCTGTTCCGAACAAGACCTACTCTCCGTGCCGTCGACACGGGGGGGTAGTCGCGCATCGCGGCGGGAGGGCTGGATAATCGTAGGCGAACGAGTCCGATTGCGCGCGATCGAACGCCCCGATACTCCGACGCTCGTTCGCTGGCTCAACGACCCGGAAGTGCGGCACACCTTGCTGATGTTCGAACCGATGTCCACCGCGGCCGAAGAACGTTGGTTTGAGCGGCGCCTGGAGTTGGAGCATGACTACCTTTTCTCGTTCGAGGGACGGGTGGAAGGAAGGTGGATCCATCTCGGCAATGTCGGCCTGCACCGCGTGGATTGGAAGAACCGGGCTGCCAGACCTGGGATCCTGCTGGGTGAAAAAGAGCATTGGGACAAGAGGTTCGGCACGCAAGCCATGCGGCTCATGCTGGATTTCGCGTTCCGGGACCTCAACCTCCATCGGGTGGAGCTCGATGTCTTCGCCTTCAACCCGCGGGCCATTCGCTGCTACGAGAAGGCCGGATTCCAGCGGGAAGGGGCCCTGCGGGAGGCGTTCTTCCGGGACGAGGGCTACCAAGACATCTACCGCACGGCCGTTTTGGCGCCGGAATTCGCTGCCCCGCGCAGCAACTGAGTGAGTCTGAGCAATGCCAGGTGTGGCCCGTTTCCTGCACCCGCACGCCAGGGAGCCGGAGGACGGCTCGACGAGCCTGTCCGGCGGGCATGGTCGGCAATCGCGATTGCAGGTGCTCCCACCGCCTGGCCTGATTGCGGCTCGAATAGAGGCCAATCCGGGGTTCTTGGTGCTCCGCAGGAGGGTCACTGAAATCCTGCTTGCGCAAAGCCATCATCTGGGGCATACTTTCCTTTAAGGATTAGCCCATGGCTGAGGCCACGCTGCGCGCCTACCTGAAGGAGATCGACGATCTCATCGAGCGTGAGCAGCTCGATGAGGCAATTGCCCACTGCCGCCACATCCTTCAGGTGTACCCCAAGCACCTCGATACCTATCGACTGCTCGGCAAGGCCTACTTGGAGGCCAAGCGATTCGGAGATGCCGCAGATATCTTCCAGCGCGTGCTCTCGGCGGTCCCTGACGACTTCGTGGCCCACGTCGGGATGTCCATCGTTCGCGAAGATGAGGGCAACAACGACGCCGCGATCTGGCACATGGAACGCGCCTTCGAGACGACGCCCGCCAATCCGGCCATCCAACAAGAGCTCCGTCGTCTGATCGGACGAAGAGACGGCATCGAACCCCACAAGGTGAGGCTGACACGGGGCGCCCTGGCCCGGATGTATGCTCACGGCGAGCTCTACCCACAGGCCGTCGCTGAGCTGCGGGCTGCGCTTCAGGAGGATCCGGACCGAGCCGATCTCCAGGTCGTGCTCGCAGAGATGTATTGGCGGACGGGGCAACGGCAGGAAGCCGTTGAGATCGCCAACAAGATCATCGAAAAGCTTCCCTACTGCCGGGAGGCCAACCGGATTCTTGCCGCCGCCTATCATAGCGGCGGCCGAACGGACGAGGCCGCAAGCCATCATCGCCGGCTAGCCACGCTCGACCCTTACGCGGCCTTCATCGAGACCGCGATGGCGGATCCTCAAGCCGTGGACGCTGGATCCGTCCGGCTCGACCGCCTTGAGTGGGTCCCCGGTCAGGCGATGCCCCTCGGACAGCCCGACTGGGCCTCGTCCTTGAGCGCCGACCTTCGAGCCGAACCGAGGCCCCAGCCTGTCTCAGGGCCAGTCCCTTCGTGGCTGGAGGAACCTGGCCCTTCGGAAGCCCCCGAGCCTTACGCTCCGCCGCCCACCCCGATCCCCCGGCCAGCCGCTGCTCCTCCACCGGCCACACCTCCTTCTGCCGGCGAAATCCCAACCTGGATACGCCAGGCCGGGTGGTCCGAATCGACTGGTGCGGCCGCCGAGACCCCGGTCAGCTTCTCCGATGAGGAGATTTCCAGCCTCGAGACCGGCGGCTTGCCGCCGGCCCCAGAAGCCGGCGGGCTCGCCCCTGGCCGGATTCCCGAATGGCTCAAGGCCGTCGCGCCAAAAGAGGGGATGGCCGAGCAGCCGCTCCCGGAATCATGGGGAAGTGAATTGATGTCCGCGGCCGGAGCCGGCGGCCAAGCCCCTCCTTGGCTCGGCGAAGCTGAGGCCTCCCTCGAGGCTGAGCCGGCAGCGGAGATCGGATGGGAGCCTCCAGACGAGGAAGCCCTCGCGCCAGCCATGGAGCCCGAAGGGCCGGTGCTGCAAGACTGGCCCATGCCTGCCGCCGAGGCAGAGGTCTCGCCGGAAGCCGAGACGGATCTCGAAGCTCAGCCGCTTCCGAGTTGGCTCGAGGAGCCATCCCCGGGAGCCACCGATACCATCATCACCTGGCTCGGAGATCGAGCGGCCAAAGACACCAGCGAGCTGGCGATGCCGGAATGGATGCGTGAAGATGCGATCCCGGAGCCGCCTGCTGCAGGGCTCGAACTAGAGCAAGGGATCCCATCTTTCCTGGCTGAGGAGCCAATGGAAGAAGCTCCTGCAGCGAGCTCCGAGCAAGCCGGAGGGCCCCTGCCTGGATGGCTTGCTGGAGTTGCCGACGCCGCAGCGCAACAGGAGCCACTACAGCCGGATGAGCTCGCCCTTCTCCGCGGTCGGGGAGATGTCTCGCCGGGCGCCGAAGGCGAGGCATGGCCTCCCGAGCAGCCCGAAGAGGGGGCACCCATGGAGGCGCGAGAAGCCCCCGATTGGCTACGGGGAATCGTCAAACCCGGAGCGGCCGTGGAACCAGAGCCGCCCGCCGAAGAGGCGCCCGGACTGTCGTGGCTTGCAGGGACCGAAATCCCGCGTCCCCGGGAGTTTGCGCCCGCCCCGGAGCCCGATTGGCTCCAAGGCCTCGGTGAACCGGCACCTTCTGGTGCCGAGGCGTCCCATGAAGTGCCGGAGGCACCGGGCTGGTTGAAGGCAATCCAGCAGGCCCGTGAGGCTGAGCCGAAGGCCGAGGCGGAGGCTCCATCATGGAGGCAGCCGCCGGCCGAGCCCCCAGGCGCTGCGGCACAGGTGGAATCGGAAGACTGGCTCCGCGCGGTCGGCGAAGCGGCCGGACCCCCCTCGCCCGCCCCGGAGGCGCCCACCGAGGAGGTCGCCGGCCTGGCTGAGGCAGAGCTCCCAGATTGGCTCAGCAGCATGGCTCCCCCTCGGGCCCCTCAGCCGGCCGAGATGCCCAGCGAAGAAGAGCTCGGCGGAGCGATAGGATGGCTCCAAGATTCAGCAGAGGAGGCCTCGCCGGAGGTCACGGAGGAAGAGCCTGAGCCCATGGCGGCGGCCGCGGGTGAAGATGATGTCCTCGATTGGCTGGAGAGTCTCGCGGCGCAGCAGGCGACGGACGAGGTTCCCGTTGACGCGCAGGAGGAAGTCGAGGCTGTCGAGGAGCGACTCGTCGATGAGCGGGTGCTACCCGAGGAGCCCGCCGAGGGGTTGGAGTGGCTTGAGCGCCTGGCGGCATCTCGAGGGATTGAGGCCGAGGCGGAGCCCGCGCCAGCTCTCGGGCCCAAAGCGTCGGAAGAGGCCCCCGACTGGCTGAGGCAGGGCGTCGAAGAACCGCTACCGGCTGAGGAACCCACGGAGGCCCAGGCTGAAGCTTCCCTTGATTGGCTCCGGGCAGCCCAGGAAGGCGTGACCACCGCTCAGGCGCCTGGCGAGGCCCCGGGAACCTTTGAGCCTTACGAAGAGGAAGCTCGCGTCCCGGACTGGCTGCTGGATACGGCCAGGATTCCAACCGGCCCTGAAGAAGCCCTTCCCCCACCGCCTATGGAAGAGGCTCTCCCTGCCCTCTTCGAGGAGCCGGAAGAGGCTTTTCCGCGGGGGGCCGAAGTTCCCGATTGGCTCAGGGCGCCAGAGGCTGCGCCTGCCACACCCGTCCCCGCGGCTGCCGTGCCACCAACTCCAACGGACGAATCGGGGTGGATGGCGCCCGGAGAGGAGCCTCCGATTGCGGAGGATATCCAGGCTGCGGTCCCGGATTGGCTGCGAGCTCCCTCCCAGGCTCCACCCGCGGCCCGACCTGTCCCTGTTGAGGCGGCGAGCGTCTGGGAGCCAATTCCCGCAGCCCGCGCTCCCGAGCCTGTGATGCCGCCCGGCCCTCCTGAGCCCACCCCGCCGGTCGAAGCCGAGAGACCCGCTTTGGAGCCCGCACCGCGGCCGGTAGCACCCACAGAACCCGCGCCGACGTGGCTCGAGCCGGCCGCTGCGCCGCCCCA
>DATEAV010000118.1:0-11233 GCA_035288185.1 Anaerolineales bacterium
CAGCCCCACCAGCCCTAGTGTGGTCCCCTGGAGCTCAGAGCCAGGGGCGCGGTCCCAGCCTCCCGCCCTCACCTGGCGATCGTGTTGCGGGATCTGGCGCGCCAGGGCGATGATCAGGCCGATTGTGAGCTCGGCGACTGCTACGCTGTTCGCCCCGGGGGTCACGGTCACCACGATCCCGAGGTCGGTGGCCGCCCGGAGGTCTATGCGGTCCACCCCCACCCCGAAACGGGAGATCACCTTCAGTCGCTCGGCCTTCTCAAGGGCCGGGCGAGAGACGGCGTCGAGCCCGAGGATCGCGGCCTCCGCCCCCTCCAGCAGGGGCTCCAGCTCCATCGCCTCCAGCGGCCGGTCCAGCGGGCTGCCGACTAGTTCGTACCCAGCCTCCCGCAGGATCTCCTGATGGGGCCCTTCCATCTTCTGAAACGACCGGGCCGTAACCAGGATCTTGCCTTTCATTGGAGCACCGACAGGCCCCCGTCGACGCGCAGCGCCAGCCTGGGGCGCCAGGCCGCCTCCTCGGAGGGGTCGCAGACCCTCCGAAGCTTGGAGGCATCCACGCCGAACTCTTCGAGCAGTCCCTCCCACCGGCGGCCCGCGGCCGTACCGCTGAAGCACGTGAAATGGAGGTAGGTCCGGTCGATGAACGCCTGCTCCCCAGGCAGCCCGGCCATCCTATCGGCCACGTAGCCTCCGGGAACGACAAACTTGGCGATGCGGGGAAAGACCTCCCGCCCCTCGTGCATCCACCAAGGGATCTTGGCCGCGCGTGAGATGCTGGGAGGCCCGCCGGCGAGCGAAGTGATCCGTCCCTCTTGGAGGTAGGCCCGGCACCGAGTATCGAGGCATGAGGCATCGCACGTGGGCGTTCCCCAACCGCCGTCCACGCTGCCGATTCCTGCAATCTGTCCGTCGAAGGAGACGGCGGCCACCGATCCAGGATCGGCCTCACCGCGAGTCATACATCCTCGGATGGTTCGCACCGCATGCGTCTTCGAGGCCATGATCACGCTCCGGCGGACACAAGACCGCCCTTCGAGGAGGATCAGACGTGCTTCGGGTTGGCGATCAAGGTGGGCCGACCGTCCCGCGATACCAGGATCTGGGCGAAGCCCCTCTCTTCGACTGTGCCGTAATCGTGTCCCGCCTCACCAGGCCACGCGGCCAAGAAAGCGAAGGGCACGCTCCCGCTGTTGGCGGTGCGGTGCCCCCAGTGCGGAGGCACATAACCCACCGTTCCGGGCCGCATCGACAGGCTGCGCGCCGTCCCGTCCTCGGTCTGAAGGATCAAGTGCCCCTCACCCGCCAGGCCCAGATAGATCTCCGCGCGATCCCGGAGCACATGGAAGTGGCCCTTGGTCATGTGGAATTCGTCGCCGACACGCCCGGGCTGGATCACCGTCGTGCTGTACGGAATCTGGCCTGCGGCCTCCTCAATCCCTGCCAGGCAGACCTCATAGATCAGGCGATCCCCGTCCGTCGCCAGGATGCGCTCGACGGCGTCCTGGTCGGCAAACAGCGCTCTCATCTCTCGCAGCGTCCGGCGGATCACTCGCTCCGCCGGACGCAATGCCCCCGTGTCCATCTCGATCGCAAAGGCCCGAGGCTCCATGATCAGCATGTTGTGTCTCCGCCGGGCTACAGCTCGAGGCGGATGTGCTTGAGCCGCAGATACTGGTCCAGAGCATAGCGAGAGTTTTCCACTCCGAGCCCGCTGGCCTTCCATCCGGCATACGGATAGGGGACCTCACCGCCGGCGACGTTATTCACGCCCACTGTGCCGCACTCAAGCTCCTCGGCCATGCGAAGCATCGTCCGCAGGTCGTGTGTGTACACGTAAGCCACCAAACCGTAGGCAGTGTCATTGGCGTAGGCGATGGCCTGGTCAACGGTGTCGAACCCCATGATCGGTGCGATGGGGCCGAAGGTCTCCTCCCGCATCACAAGCATCTCTTGGCTCACGTGCGTAAGGACCGTCGGCTCGAAGAAGTTGCCGCGGGCGAACCTCTCTCCGTCGGGCGCCTTTCCCCCGGCCACGAGCCGGGCGCCCTTCGACACAGCATCGCTGCAGTGGGCCATGGTCTTCTCCACCCCGCCGCGCGTGCACATCGGCCCCAGGTCCGGATCGTTGAGGCCGTGATCGATGGTGAGCTTACGCGTGGCCTCGAGGAAGCCCGCCACGTAACGCTCGAGAATCGAGTTGTGAACGTAGATGCGATTGATGGCGTTGCAGATCTGTCCCATGTTGCGGAAGGAGCGCAGCACGCCCCCTTCGATCGCCTTGACCAGATCGGCGTCCGGGAAGACGATCATCGGCGTGTGACCGCCCAGCTCGAGCGAAATCTGTTTGAGCCCGGGCGCCGCCATTTCCATCACCTTCTTGCCGGTTTCGGTTTGGCCGGTGATAGCCACCTTGGCCGTGTGCGGGTGTTGGATGAGCGCTGGCCCGAGGTCACGGCCACGGCCGGTGACGATATTCACCACGCCCGCGGGAGCGCCGGCGTCGTGGAGCAGCGCCGTGAACATCCCCACGGCGAGCGGCGTCTCCGTGGGCGGTTTGGCGACGATCGTGTTGCCGGTCACCAGCGCCGGCCCGAGCTTCCAAGACATAAGGAGCAATGGGTAGTTCCATGGGCTGATCGCCACGACAACGCCCAGCGGCTGTTTGAGGACCCAGTCGCGGCGGTTGGGTTTGTTGGGCGGGAGGATGTCGCCCTCGACCGCCCAGGCCTGCTCGCCGAAGAACTCGAGCGCATCGGCGGAGGCGCGCACTTCGCCCACTGCCTCCTTGAGCGGCTTGCCTTGCTCCAACGTGAGGATCCTGCCCAACTCGTCCGCCCTCTGGCGCGCCAGGGCGGCTGCTTTCTTCAGGATCTTTCCCCGGTCCGGCGCCGGCGTCCCCGACCATCCCCGGAAGGCGGCGTGGGCCGCCTCGATTGCCCGGGCCGCATCTTCGGCCGTTGCGCTTTCGGCGGCGCCCACACGATCGCCGGTCGCCGGGTCACGAACCTCGAAGGCCTTTCCGGATCGCGAAGCCTCCCACGCCCCGTTGATGAAGAGCTTTAGCTCGTACGACATCGTGCGCCTTCCTCCACGGGCGGCGGCAGGTTGGCCCCGCTGCGCCGGCCGGCCCGGCTCAAGTATGATCCTGATTTCGGCGGCTGTCGCCGATGAGCTTCTCCAATTCGCTGCCCTCGTTCACCACCAGGCTCAGCGCAGAACTCCCGGCGAGTCAACGTGCTCCTCCAGAACCGCACCCCCGGCGGCCACCAGCCGCCGCCCGGCCCTTCCCCCACGGCCCCGTCCCAGCCATAATTCCCCTTAGCAGTGCAGGGACGCCGGGAGGAGCAAGATGCCGAGTCGCTTCACGCCGGGGCCCGCCTTCGCGGAGAGCCTCGACCGCTCCGACGAGCTCCGATCGTTCCGCAGCCGATTCGCCATCCCGGACCCCGATCTGATCTACCTCGATGGCAACTCCCTCGGCCGTCCGCCCCGCGGCGTGGCCGAGCGGCTGCAGTCCGCGGCCGGGGTGGATTGGGCCCAAAGCCTGATCCGCGGGTGGAACGCCGGATGGTACCGCGCCCCCGAACGCCTGGGGGAGACCATCGCCCTCCTGGTGGGCGCCGCGCCCGGCCAGGTGATCGTCGGCGACTCGACCTCGGTGAACCTCTTCAAACTCACCCTGGCCGCTCTCGGCGTGCGCCCCGACCGGTCCGACATCATCAGCGATGTACTCAACTTCCCTTCCGATCTCTACATCCTCCAGGGCTGCGCCCGACTTCTCGGCGACCGACACCGCCTCCGCCTCGCGCCCTCGGCCGATGGGATCACGATCCTGGATGGGGACCTCTTTCCCATGATCGGCAGCCAGACCGCCCTTGTCTGCCTCTCGCAGGTCGCCTTCAAGAGCGGCTTCCTTTACGACGTCGCCTCCGTCACACGCCAGGCTCACGAGGCGGGCGCCCTCGTTCTTTGGGACTTGAGCCATTCCGTCGGCGTCGCCCCGATCGAGCTCGATCGCTGGGGCATCGATCTCGCCGTCGGCTGCACCTACAAGTTTCTCAACGGAGGCCCCGGCTCCCCCGCCTTCCTCTACGTTCGGCGCGATCTGCAGGCACAGTTGGTTTCCCCCATCTGGGGATGGTTCGGCCAGCGTACCCCTTTCGCCTTTGAGCTCGACTATGCCCCCGCGTCGGGCGTGGAGCGCTTCCTCGCCGGCACTCCGCCGATCCTTTCCTTCCTGGCGCTCGAGGCTGCTCTCGAGCTCGCTCTGGAGGCTGGCATCGATCGCAGCCGGCAGAAATCGGTCGGCCTTACATCTTATCTCATCGACTTGGCCGACTCCATTCTCGAGCCCCTCGGTTTCGTTCTCGCCTCACCTCGCGACCCCGGTCGCCGCGGCTCTCACGTCAGCCTCCGCCATCCGGAGGGCTATCGCATCAGCCGCGCTCTGGCGGAAGAGCTCGGGGTGTTGGGCGACTTCCGCGAGCCCGACAACCTCCGTCTGGGACTTGCTCCCCTCTATACGACTTATGCAGAGGTGTGGGAGGCAGTCGATCGGATCCGTCGCTGTGTCCAGGATGGCCGGTATCTTCGGTACTCAGCCGAACGTCTCCCGGTCACGTGAGGCCGCATTCAGTTCGGCCAGGAGCCGGCGCGCATCGTCCGGATACAACGGTTGCGCGATGTAGAAAGCGAAACCGCGGCCTCCCAGCTCGCGCACGATCGTCCGGGCGCCCTCCGGCGTCACGTAGATCTGACAGCGCTTGCCTCCATCCCGGATCCTCCGCAAGAGAGGCAGCCATTTCTCCGGCGGCGGGGCGCCGTCCCCAGGCACCCACTGGATACCGTTGAGCTTCTTCAATGAGAGTAGACAGTCCAGGTGGGGAATCTGCCCTCTGCCGTCGAGGTGGTAGAAAGCATGATCCAGGGCCTCGCAACAGGCTTGAAGGTCAGGCATGACGAAACGCTCAAACATCTGCGGCGAGATCATGTAGGAGAAGTCGCTTTGGAGCATATAGCACCGCCCCGGCGACCAGATCGGAGCCCAAGGCCACGTTCCTCGACCGCCGATCCCGATCATGGCATACAGCGAGTCGTAGTAGCCAAGCCATAGCCGCGTGATCTCGCCGCTCAGTCGGGCCACCTCCTCCGGCGAGTCGGAAAGGTCGATCAGGAGTTGCTGCGTGGCGCGGAGCGAGGCCAGAATGTCGAGGTTTCCTCCGAGGTCGGTGAAGCCGACCGTCAGACTGCCGCCCCAGCGCTCCACGGCGGCCCGGGTGAGATCGCGCACGCGCGCCCACCAGGGGTTGGCCTCATCACGGGTCGGGTGCAATTGCTCGAAGGGTGGTGTGTCGGGCATGCTGAACCAGACGGTGTCGAGCTCGGGCCTCATGTCGGCGCCGAGGAACCCGGCGACGATCCCCGGGCCGAAGTTCGGCCACCAGCGCGGCCAGCCGTCGCCGAGCGCACGTCGCAGCCGCAGCCCGGGCTCAAAGAAGGCGAGCACATGCTCCAGCGGGGCCTCGAGCGAGAAGTTGCTCGAAAAGCCCTCCCACGGCCCCACCTCCATCTGCCCGGCCTCGTCCGGCCCGGGCAGCCCGTCGATCACCACCAGGCAGCGATCGAGCTCGCCCTCCCACCAGGCGCTCCAGTCGCGATAGATCCGTTCCCAGTCCCGTTCATCAAAGTGCGTATCCAGCGCCATGGGGTCTCGATCCAGAGCCGAGAAGAGCTTCTTTCCGAAGGCAGCGAATTCTCGCGCCATGTCGAAGCGGCGCACAGCCCCAACAGGGCAAGCTTTCGCGGGCGATTGCCTCTCGGTGTAAGATGGGAGCGCGCCGAACGCCGACTTGAGAACCCGCAGAGGAGGATCCCACCGTGAACAAATCCACAGCCGCCGCCCTCACCCTCGGCGCCCTTGCTGCGGCCTTGTTGGCCTGCCAGGCCGTCACGGGCCAGAGCCGAACACCGACGCCGCCGGAGCCCACTCCGACGGCCCCTGTGTCGATAGATCTCACCGGGACGCGTTGGTTCATCTACTACTACGAATCCGGGGGCGACTACTACGAGTATGAGCTCGTCTTTCACTCGGGAGGCCGCCTGGAAAACTCCCACCCCAATGAGTCGACGCCGGATAATGACGCCTGGGTGCAGACCGGCGACACGGTGATCCTTCTCTTCAACGACTCGTATGCCACGTACGAGGGCCGGATCAACGGGGAGACGATCTCGGGAACGGCCGTCAACATCCGGGGCGCCGTGTGGTCCTGGGATGCCTATCGGCTCCCCTGAGAGGCCGGTTCCCCAGGCGGCCTGCCCGGTCGACTCCCGATCGCAGATCGGCGTGGAACGGAAGCAATCATGGATCACATCCAACTTGGACGCAGCGGCCTCAAGGTGAGCCGGCTCTGCCTGGGCACGATGAATTTCGGGCCGGAGACGCCGGAAGACGAGAGCTTCGCCATCATGGATCGGGCCCTCGAGCTCGGTGTCGACTTCTTCGATACGGCCAACGTCTACGGCTGGAAGCGCGGCGAAGGCATCACCGAACAGATCATCGGCCGCTGGCTCGCCCAAGACGGCGGTCGCCGCGAGCGCATCGTCCTGGCAACAAAGGTGTTCGGCCGGATGGGCCTGGCCCCCAACCAGCGCGGGCTCTCCGCCTATCACATCCGGGCAGCGTGCGAGGGCAGCCTTCGCCGGCTGCAGACCGATCACATCGATCTCTACCAGATGCATCACGTCGATCGTGAGACGCCCTGGGAGGAGATCTGGCAGGCGATGGAGCAGCTCGTGCGTGAGGGGAAAGTGCTCTATGTGGGCAGCAGCAATTTCGCCGGCTGGCACATCGCCCAGGCGCAAGCCTCGGCCGCCCAGCGCCACTTCCTGGGACTGGTTTCCGAGCAGAGCCTGTACAACCTCACGGATCGCATGATCGAGCTCGAAGTCATCCCCGCTTGCCAGGCCTACGGGCTGGGGCTCATCCCCTGGAGCCCTCTAGCCGGCGGCTTGCTCGCCGGCGGCGCATCGAGAGCAACGAAGGGGAGGCGATCGAAGGACGACGTCCAGGACGACCTCAAGGAGCACCGCACCCGGCTCCAGGCTTACGAGGCTTTCTGCCGCGAGCGAGGGGAGAAGCCCGCCGATGTGGCGTTGGCCTGGCTTCTCCACAATCCGGCCGTCACCGCCCCCATCATCGGCCCGCGCACGCAGGGCCAGCTCGAGGGGAGCCTGCGCGCCCTCAAGATCCGCCTCGCGCGCGACTCGCTTGCCCGCCTGGATGAGATCTGGCCCGGCCCGGGCGGCCCCGCACCCGAAGCCTACGCCTGGTGACCCTGCGGCGCGCTACAAATGAAGCGAGGCTTCGACCGGCCGTGACCTTCCGGTGGAAGCCTCGCAGAGCCGATGGGGAAACGCTACGGAGCGGCCGCTTCCCGGATCACAATCGCGCCGACTCCGGCGCTGATCTCCACCTCCACCTGGCTGTCGGCGGAGGCGTAATTGGGCGAGATGTACATGCCTTCCCTGCGCTCATAATCTGAGGGCGCGCTCACCGGCGCCAGCCCGCCCTCCACGCGGATCCGCACACCCACACCGGCCGGGACGATCAAGACGCTCTCGCCTACGCCGAGGTCCATCCGCACATGGCCACCACCCTCGGCCGGGAGCGTGACCACCGTTCGTCCTACCCCGCCGTTCAGGTCGAGTTCGTTCAGGTGCAGCCCGGAAAGGTCGATCTGCATTTCCCCGACGCCCGTGTCGATCGTCAGTGTCAACGGGATCTCGGGGTTCAGCTCAAGCGTCCAGACGCGGCTATCCATCCAGGAACCGAAGAGCCCTACGCCCGTCCACTCGTGCACGTCGCTGGAGAGGCTGTAGAAGATCGTGTCGCCCTCGGTGCGCGCCACCGACTGAAGGTTCTCGCCTTCTTGCAGCGCGGCCGCGCCCTCGGCGAACAGATCCGGGTTATCGGATTCGTTCACTTCCAGCCGGCCGACACTGAAGTCGATCTCCACCGTGCCCTGGCTAGCCTCCCCCAGAGGCACCTCGATGGCCTCCCGCTCCAGGCGGCCGGCCCCCAACGTCCCCCCTTCGTAGAGGGCGATCGAGGCCGCCGCCACCCCCAAGACCAGCACGATCACCAGGAGGGAGCCCCAGATCGAGCGACGACCGATCAGCAGGTCGAGCCCGGCCCCGATGATGAGCACCGGCCAGAGTCGGAGCAGCGCCTCCCAGATATTCCACTCCAGCAGGCCCAGGTTGTTGAGCAGGAGGATGACCCCCAAGCCGACGAGGATCATCGGCCCGAGCAGCCCGCCCCTTCGATGTGGCCTTTCCATTCTCTATTCTCCTCTGAAGTGCCGGACGATCAGCACGATTCCCAAGACGATCAACACGACCGGCCAGAGCACGTCGAAGTCCAGCCACCGCGCCCAGGCCAAATCAAACTCCCGAAGCAGGAAGATCACGCCAAACGCCACCAGGATCAGCCCGATCACAGAGATGAGACGTGGGTCCGGCTGCGCCAGGCGCTCCCGCACTTCGTCGCCCATCGCCCGAGCGCGCTCGGCGATCTCCTCGGTGCCGGAACGGACCGTCTCCGTCGTCGCCGGCTGCCCGGCGCCCTCACGCGGGATCACCAGCCAGAGGACGATGTAGATCATCACCCCCAGCCCTCCCCCGGAGAGGGCGAGAAGCACGAAAACGAGCCGCACCCAGATAGGATCGATTCTCAGATATCGACCCAAGCCCCCACAGACCCCCGCGATCATCGAGTCGCTCCGGCTTCGATACAGCCTCCGATCCATGTCAGCCCTCCTTCACCTCACCCGGAGGCTGGCGCCGGAACGCGCGATACACCAGGTAGACGCCGGCGAGCACCAGCACGGCAGGGCCGACGTACTTTATGATCTGCACCTCGGACGCGATGAGCAGGGCGCCGAAGATCAGCAGGACCGCGGCCGGGATCAGAGCCCAGTTCATTCGTCCCTCGCGCGTGGGCAGGAGATAGACCAGCCCGAAAGTCACCCCGAGCCCAAGAAAGAACAGGCCGCCGCCCAATTCAGAGTAGTTCGGGGAAAGCCCCGCCACCACGGCAAGCGTCAACATGACCCCGGCCGGAATGACGGCCCACCAATACTCGCGCCGGGCCGCATAGACGGCCCAAAACGCGGCGCTGATCCCCGCCAGGAAGATCGGGCCGCCCCACGCGCCCGCCAGGCGGGGCGCGAGAGCCTGCAACCCGATCAGGACCCCGAGCCCGAGGAGCACAAATCCCGGAATGAGCGCCCACCACTGCTCGCGGTCACGGGCGAAGGCCCACAGGAAGGCGAGCCCGCCCACGGCGAACAGAAATCCCCAGAGTGTCTCCCAGGCAAAGGCAACGACCGAGAGAGACTGCAGCAGCAGGAGCGCCCCCCCGCCTACAAGGATCAGCCCGATCAGGGCTCCTACATCGAATCGTTTCATGGCATCTCCTCCCGAAGATAGAATACGAAGATAGGGCCCCCAGGTCGCGCCCTCCTCTCGGGCTAGCGGACCTCCACCGACCCGACCCCCATCTGGACGCTCACATCGGCCTTGTTGGCGGCGGTGTCGTAGTCCGGGGACTGGTGAAATGAGCCCTGGCGCGGAAAGCGGCTCGAATCGACTTTGATCTCCGAAAGGCCGCCCCCCGCCCGAATCCGCGCCCCCACGCCCTGGGGCACCAAGATCTTCACCGACGCCACCCCGGCGTCAATTCTCACCTTCGTATTCCCGGCCGCCGCGGGAAGCCGGATCTCCGTCGAGCTGGCCCCCGTCCCAAGGCGGAGCTCGGTCACCCGCAGGGTCGTCAGGTCGAGCTCGGTTTCGCTCGCCCCACTCTCCACCCGCAGCGAAATTGGGATGGCATCGGTCAGGCGGACATCCCACTCCAGCTCCCTCCACCCCACCCAGGGGAATGGAACGAAGAAGGACGGCGAAGGCACGCGCAAGTCGGCTTCGAGGGCTTCCCCCTGGCGATGAGATCTCAGGTCGAGGCCGCCGCCGAATGTCCCTGAGAAGAGCTCACCGGGCGTCGCCCCGCTTCCCAGCCGCATTCGCCCGGCCCCGTGGCGCAGCCGCAGCGCAGCCCGCGCCGCGCCTTCCAGGCGGAGGGAGGCGGTCTGCCGTTCTGCCGGGGCCCCTCGGCTGGCATACGCCCCCCAGAGCACCCACAGTCCCACTAGAATGAGCAGCGCCGGCCAAACGATCCTCCAGACCTCCACCCCCATCTGAAGCGCCACGAGCAACACGACTCCGACCAGGATCAAGAGGATCCCGAAGAACGCAGAACTTCGATTCATGCGGCCACCTCGAGTAGGTCCCCCGATGAGGACGCTGTCACTTGCGGAAGCTAACCAACGAGCGAAAGAGGAAGAGCGCCCCCAGCGCGATCAGGAGCACAGGCCAATACCCTCCGAGCGCGATCGGACCGCCAAGGAAGGATCCAAAGACGAGGAA
Source organism: Anaerolineales bacterium (assembly GCA_035288185.1). Taxonomy (GTDB): domain Bacteria; phylum Chloroflexota; class Anaerolineae; order Anaerolineales; family E44-bin32; genus DATEAV01. The sequence continues at coordinate 10,486 of DATEAV010000118.1, forward strand.
CAGGGTGAGGCTGATCAGAACCATCCACCCACCTTCGGTGAGCCCCTTTCGGGCGCGCCCGCTCAGGAGGCTTTCCAGCATGATCCCGATCCCCACGAAGCCGGGGATCAGCGTCCAGGCATAGGCCCAGCTCTCCCACTCGCCGGTGGCGTTCTGCCACATGAGAATGCCGCCGATGCCGGCGACGATCGACGCGGGCACGGCCATTCCCGGCGCCCCGGCCAGCAGGCCAAACACGAACAGGAAAGCGCCCACTCCCACGATGATAAGCGGCCAATCCAACACCGCCCGCGCCCACGACCGGAGAGCTGGAATGAGCTCGAAAGCCAGCAGGATGATCCCGACCAAAACCAGCAGAAGGCCGAGGGCGAGCGTCGAACGGGTTCGGGCTACCATGATGGATCTCCTTTCCAGAAGCAAGCGGCAGAGTGAATGGATCCCCTAACGACTGTTGCGGGGGCGCGCCGTGGAGATTGCGGGGCACGCCAAGCCCCGCTCCAATCTCTGCTTCCTTCGCGGTCCCTCCGGCAAGGTGACGGCGAGGCGATTGACTGTGCCCTTACTGGGTATCCCCTTGCCGCCAGTATACTCCCCACCAGCCCACGATCAAGCTGCAGGGCGCGTTCGGCTAAGGGCAGCCACGCGCAGATGCGGATCCTTCGAGGCGATGTAGGGGCACGCCGGTAGCGTGCCCCTACATCTCTTCACCCCAGCGTCCACCCGACGGCTCGCTGGCGATCAACGCGCC
>DATEAV010000119.1:0-2888 GCA_035288185.1 Anaerolineales bacterium
GCTTTCGGAGCGGATCCGGTCACCCTGACCTTCGGCGCAACCGGAGTGGAGGCCGCCCTCTTTGCTCTGATCCGAGGGGCCTTGGCCGTGACAGCCTGGAGCCAGTTCCTCTTCTACCGGATGCTGTACGGCACGGCGATGGCCTCGGGCCTGGATCCTCGCCTCCCGGCGGTGCCGGAGGTCGAGCTAAATCGGAGTGATACATTTGCCGTCGCCGGGCGCGCCCTGGGCGGGACGGCTCTCATCGTCGTGCTGGCCGCTCTCCCCCTCCGCGGAACGGGCCTCGAACTGCCCGCCCTCGCGGCAGGCCACGCGATGGCGATCTACGCGATTGGGCTGGGCCTGGGGGCGGCATTCTCCCCCACCACCCGCAGGCCCGCCGCGCTCGCGGGGATCGCGTTGGCCAGTCTTGGCTTCCTCGCCTCGGTGGCGGCCGGCCGATTCCTCGTGGCCTGAAGCGACTCCATGACGACTCAGCCCTCATCCGTCCAGCTTGGCGCCCTCCTCCATGAACACCGCCCGAGGGTCGATCTCGGGCGGTCCCACCTGGCGCTCGCCGCCGTATCGGCGATCGGAATGGTGGGAGCTGCCGGTGTGGGGGTCGTGCGCTGGTATCTCGCCTTCTCCCACTTCGGCCCGGCGTTGGTTTGGCGCTGGTCATCCCCGGCGTTCCTGATCGCGGCCGGGCTGGGGATTGCCGGCATGGTGGCGATTCTCACCGCCTGGCGCCTGCGCGGTGTCTCGGTCCGGGTTCACCAGAACGGCCTCATGGTCTTGCGCGGGCGACGCGGAACCTGGATCCCATGGAACCGGATTCTCTCCGTCCAGACGTCATTGATCCGCTACGGGCCGCCGGGGTTCGCCCGGCGGCGCGAGGCGGGCCTGGTCCTGCGCTATCACAAGCCCGGGAGCGGCAATCCAGCCCCGAAGCCGGGCTGGCGCTCGATCCACCTCACCCACGCTCTCGATGGCATTGAGAACCTGGGCGCGGCGGTGAAGGAACGCGTCTATCCGCTGCTCTTGGAGGCGTCTTCGGAGAGCTTCAATCGCGGGATCCCGCTCGTCTTCGGAAAGCTGCATCTCACCACCCAGGGTCTCCAGGTGAGGAAACGTCTCCTTCCCTGGACGGCTCTGGGCGAGATCAGCCTCGCCCGCGGAGAGTTGGTGATTCGTCCCGCAGCCGCCCGCGGCGGGCCCACCTTTCGGATCGCCGCCCACCGGGTGCCGAACGTCGAGCTCTGCGTCCAACTGATCCAATACCTGAGCCAACAAGCATGAGCCGTCGCCCGCACCATTTCGCCATCCTCACGGCCATGGCCGGCCTTCTCGCAGGCTGTTCGTTCTTCGCGCTCACGCAGCAAACCCCGGCCGGGCCGACTCCCGTCCCCTTTCCAACCCCCACGCCGCTGCCGTCGGCGCAGCTCACCTTCAACCTCACCCCGCCCTCCGACACGCCCGCAGACGCTGAAGTCGCTCTGGTGCTTCTCGATGAGGTCACTGGGTTTTCCTACAATACGACCGTCATCCCAATGCGCCGCCTGACCGACGGACGCTGGAGCGTGGAGGCCACCGCTCCGGCGGGAGCCTTACTTCGATATCGCTACGCGCGCGGTGAGCCCGAACCGGCCGACGAGGTGAGCGCCTCCGGCGAGGCCATCAGTTACCGCGTGGCGCGGATCACCGGCCCGGGCTTGATCGACGACATTTCCGCAGCCTGGGCGGACGCGCCCTACCAGGGCTCCACCGGAAGGATCGTGGGCCGTCTCACCAGCGCGCTGAGCGGCGAACCGCTGGCGGAGATCCTGGTCAGCGCGGGGGGCATTCAGGCCTTCACCGACGGCGAAGGCTACTTCCGGATCGATGGACTGCCCCCAGGCCTGCAACGGCTCACCGCCTTCAGCGCCGATGGGGCCTACTACTCCGTTGATCAGGGCGCGGTTGTCGCCGCGGGCAGCGCCACCCCGGTCGAGCTGGGCATGTTCGGCGCGCCATCCATCCAGGTGGGTTTCGAGGTCACGGTGCCGTCAAACACCAGCCCCGGGCCTCCGGTGCGCCTCGCGGGCAATCTTCTTCAGCTTGGCCATCTCTTCACCAACCTGCCAGGAGGCACTTCCATCAGCGCGGCCCGCGCCCCCGTGCTCACCCAGCTCGATTCCACTCACTTCATCTATGTCACCACGCTCTACGCCGGAACCGACCTGCGCTACAAATACACGCTCGGTGACGGCCTGTGGAACGCGGAGCGGACCGCCGACGGAGCCTTCCTCACCCGCCGGGTGATCCTCCCTGAACAGAACATCATCCTCGAAGACTCGGTTTCCACCTGGCGCGGCGGGCAGAGCGCCGCAGCCAGCCTGCATGTATCCACGCCGGCCAACACGCCCCCGGGCGATTTGGTCGCCATCCAGTTCAACCCCTTCACCTGGTTTGAGCCGATTCCCATGCTGCGGCTGGGAGCCAACGAATGGTTCTTCACGCTTCACGGCCCCCTGGAAGCCGCCGGGGATCTTGGCTACCGCTATTGCCGCAACTTCGCCTGCGGTAGCGCCGACGACGCCGAGACGGCGACCCCTTCCACAACAGGCCGCCCTCTGTCGTCGTCTAGCTCTCTTCAAGATATCCGCGACACGATCGGCGCCTGGCAGTGGTGGGAGGGCGAGCAGCCGCCGACCACCGTCGTGGCGCCGGATCTCGCACCCATCCCGGGCTTCGAGGCGGGGGTCGAGATCGTCCCGCGCTACCGTCCGACGTGGCCGGCGGTCTTCGAGCAAGCGGCAGCTGAGATCGCTGCCGGCGGAGCAAACGGCCTCGTCCTCACGCCGGCGTGGACCCTCGGAGAAAACGCCCCTCTCCCTTCGATCGCCTTCGACCCTGCCCGCTCCCCGTTT
>DATEAV010000120.1:0-3712 GCA_035288185.1 Anaerolineales bacterium
TGGTCGGTCACGATCCCCTGGGCGATGGCGAGGCCCAGCCCCGTCCCCTCCCCCTGCGGCTTCGTCGTGAAGAACGGCTCGAGGACGCGAGGGAGATGCTCCGGCGGAATCCCCGGGCCGTTGTCCGTCACCGCGAGCCGGATCATTGAGCGGTCCGGGCTGAGACTGCTCGCGATTCTGAGCCTCCCCTGGCCGCTCGGAGCCATCGCCTGAATGGCGTTGTTGACCAGGTTCAGGACCACCTGCTGGAGCTGGTGGGGGTCGCCGCCGATCTGGGGGAGGTCGGGCGCCAGGGCGCTCTCGACCTCGATATTGTTGACCCGGAGTTGGTAGGCCAGCAGCTCCAGCGTCTTGGTGACGATGTCGTTGATGGATACGGCCGTCCGCTCCGGATGGTGGCGGCGGGCGGCGGTCAGGAAGTTCCGCACGATGCGCGTCGCCCGCTGGGCCGCATCGACGATCCGGTCCGCGCGCGCGGCGACCTTGGGGTCTTGCTGGCCGAGCCGGAGCATCTGGGCGTGGCCCACCATCGCGGCGAGCGGGTTGTTCAGCTCGTGAGCGATCCCGGCGATCAGCTGGCCCAGCGTGGCCAGCTTCTCGGCCTGGATGACCTGCTCCTGGAGCCGCTTGCGCTCGGTGATGTCGCGCGCCACTCCGAGGCGCCCCACCACCGCGCCGTCCTTCACGACGTTCGTCACGGCCGCTTCCACCCAGACCCGGCTGCCGTCCTTTCGGATGATCTGGGCCTCGAAGATGGGCGAGACCTTGTCGCCGGCGCGCACGGCCTCGAGGCGTGCGGAGGCCTGCTGAGCGCCCTCGGGGGTGAGAAGCGAGAAGAGCGGACGGCCCGCGAATTCCTTCTCCAGGTACCCCGTGATCTCCTCCCCCCTCCGGTTCCCGAAGACCAAGCGGCCCTCCAGGTCAGCGAGGAAGATCGCATCGTTAATGTTTTCGGTGATGAGGCGGTATCGTCCCTCCGATTCACGGAGGGCCCGGGCCAGCCGCTGCTTCTCCAGGGCCTTTTCGAGCGTTGCCAGAAGGTGCTCCATCTCGAACGGCTTGACGAGGTAGGCGAAGGCGGCCCCGTTGATGGCCTCGATCGCGGTGGTCAGCGAGGCATAGCCGGTAATGAACACGACCTCCGTATCCGGTGAGGTGGCCTTCAGTTCCTTGAGGAGATCGAGGCCGGAAATGTCGGGGAGCTTGATGTCCACCACCGCGCCGTCAAAGGGGCGCGCGCGCAGCTTTTCAAGGGCCTCCCTGCCGCCTCCGGCGGCCTCAGCGATATACCCCTTCAGCCGGAGCACGTCGCCCAGCGTCTCGCACATCCCCCGGTCGTCGTCGATGATCAGGATACTGGCGGGCAGGCTCATCGTGGCTTCCCCATTGAACCCCCGTTTTTCCGCACTGTCCGGTCGAGGAGGACCAAAAGGCGATCTATGTCGAGCGGCTTGAGCAGAACCGCGAATGCCTTCGCCTTCCTCGCCTGCTCCACCAGCTCGTGGCGGGTATAGGCGGTCATCATGATCACCTTCGTCTCGGGGGCCGCGGCCCTGATCGACCGCAGCGCCTCGACCCCATTGACCCCGGGCATCACGATATCCATGAGGATCGCATCGAAGGGGGTGGTCCGCGCAAGCGAGATTGCATCCTCACCAGACCGGGCAATCTCCACCTGATACTGTTTGGCGGTGAGGATATCGGTCAGGGTCTCGACCGCCCCCTCGTCGTCATCCACGATCAGGACAGAAGGCGGCGACACGGCTCTATCCCTCCCCTCGAGACTCGGAGAAGCGCACCACGAACCGGCTCCCCCGGCCGGGGGTGCTCTCCACGCTGATCGTCCCGCCGTTGGCCTCGGTAAAGCGCTTGGCCACTGCCAGCCCCAGCCCGATCCCCTTGGCCTTCGTGGTGAAGAGCGGCTGGAAGATTTCCCCCAGGTTCTCGGGGGGGATCCCCACGCCCGTATCGGAGATCGTCACCTGCACGCCTCCCTCGGCTGGCGCCGCCTTAACCGTCAGCATCCCTCCCTCGGGCATGGCCTGGGCCGCGTTCGTGATGAGATTCCCCAGCACCTGCGCGACCTGGAGCGGGTCCACGGACACCGGCAGGAGATCCGCGGCGAGATGCGCCACGACGGGGCGCGCAAGTCGTGGGACACGGAATAGGAAAAGGCCTCCAGCTCCTTGTTGGCGGCCTCGAGCTCGGCCGTCCGCTCGATAACCCGCTGCTCGAGCTCTTCGTTTAGCTTGCGGATCTCCTGCTCGGTGCGCTTGCGCTCCGTGATGTCGCGGACCGCGCTGATGACGATGGTCCCTTCCGCCGTCTCCAGGGGGCTCAGCTTCACATCCACCGGGAACTCGCTTCCGTCCTTGCGGCGGGCGTAGAGATCGAGTCCCGCCCCCATGGGCCGTGGCCGAGGGGCGGACATATATCCCGTGCGGTGCTCCGCATGCCTGCCGCGGAAGCGATCAGGGAGCAAACTTTCAAGCGGCTTGTCCAGTAATTCCTCCCGCTTGTAGCCGAACAGCGCCTCCGTCTGAGCGTTGGTGAGGACGATGCGGCCCTCGGCGTTGACGATGATGACCGCATCGGGCGCGGCCTCCAGGACCCCCCGGAACCTTGCCTCGCGTTCCGCGAGTTCTTCCAGTGCCCGCCTGCGCTCCATATCCGTCCGATAGAGCGAGCCCGCGCTCCACCAGATCAGGATGCCGAGAATCGTGACGGCGGACATCACCATGAGGGACAAGCCGAACTCTGTCCCGTAGAGTCCTCGCCGCTGGCCCACTAGCCTCAGCCAGCCCAGCGCCACCGGGACTCCGACCGCGGGGAGGAGCACGCGACGCGCCAGGACGCCCCCGGCTGTGTCGCTCGTGACCACCGCCATCAGGCCGCGGTTCGGCCGGGCGAAGAGGACACCGACACCAAGCGCCAGGGAGGTAAACGCTGTGTGCAACGCCACCGATGAATAGAATCCAACGCCATAGAGCGATTGGACGTTGTAGGCGTATCCGACGAGAGCCAGGAGGGCGATGAGAGCCCCCCCGAGAGCGAGGAGGTGCGCAGCGCTCTGCCCGCCACGCTTCTCCCGGGCGACGAGCAGCAGCGAGAGGCCCAGGAAGAGAAAGCCCAGCGCAGTGGCAGGCGCCATCCGGCCCGATGAAAACAGCAGCTGGTCGATGCCGAGGTCCCAGCCGACGAGGTGCTCGCCGAGCGTGAGTGCCCCCAGCAGGGCCACGAGGCATGCGCATCCCTGCGCGATCCAGCATCTCCCCTCACCCAGCCTTCGGCCTCCCTCTCCCCCCGGGGGAGCGGGTTGGGGTGAGGGGTCCCTCCGCAACAGCCACAGAGACACGCCAGCCAGGACGAAAGCGAGCGCGGTATTCGCCTTCATCGTGGCCAGGCCCGGCAGAACGCTCTTCAGCGTTGCAATGTCGAGGGCCCAGCCCAGGAGGACCAGGCCGCCGACCATGATGGCAATGGCGCTCGCGGCTCGGGACACCACGCTATGTCTCCTCGCCAGCCCTGGCGAAGCTCACGACAAAGCGGCTCCCCTGCCCGGGGGCGCTCGCCACGCTGATGGCGCCGCCGTTGGCCTCGGCGAGGCTCTTGGCCACGGCCAGCCCCAGCCCGATCCCCTTGGCCTTGGTCGTGAAGAGGGGCTGAAAAATCTTTCCCAGGTTCTCGAGGGGGATCCCGACCCCGGTATCGG
>DATEAV010000121.1:0-12965 GCA_035288185.1 Anaerolineales bacterium
CGCCACGCCGGCGCAATGGGACAAGATCCTCGAGGTCAACCTCAGGAGCGCGTTCCTGCTCACCCAGCGCGTCGTGCCCCACCTGCAGGCGCGGGGCGGGGGGAAGATCATCAACATGGCCTCCGTCGCCGGGCTTCATCCGTCGCTCGGGATGGGGATCTACGGGATCTCGAAGGCAGGGCTGATCATGCTCACCCGGGTCCTGGCCCGCGAGCTCGGCCCTCACAATATCCAAGTCAATGCGCTCGCCCCCGGGGTGATCAAGACGCGCTTCAGCAGCGCTCTTTGGGAAAGCGCAGAGCTGGCCGACACGCTCACCCGATCCACCCCGCTTGGCCGGCTGGGCGAAGTGGAAGACGTGGTCGGGGCGGCCCTTTTCCTGGCATCTTCCCTTTCCGACTATGTGACGGGCGAGATCCTGGTGGTTGACGGTGGGCTGAGCCTCGTCGGCGGAATCGGCTAGCTCGACTGCGGCGCATCCTTTAGAAGGGATAGAGCCCGATGGAGAAAGACCGCGAGTGCCCCAACTGCGGATCAACGGAGGTGATCCCCTCATTGCGAGTGATCGATCAGGGCGCCGGCGTGCAGCCGCTCTCTCTCATGATCGAAGAGAAACCCCATGCCGCGATTCTCCGCGGCTGGCGCAGGTTTCCGCTCACGGCCTGGGTCTGCGGCAACTGCGGCTACACCGAGCTCCACGTCGCCGATCCCGCCGGGTTGCGTGATGCCCACCAGAGGGCTCAAGCCACTTCGGCCGCCTTCATGCCGGTTGTGGGGGCGGCTAGCGCTGAACGATCCGCGCGGGTTGTCCTGGTTGTCGCCCTCTCCTTGACCCTTCTCATCGGCCTGGGGATGCTCGCTGTATTTCTGGTTTCCATCCGCTGACTCTCGACCGTCGCCCGGCAAAGCCACCAACATGAAACGCATCTTCTACCCATCCAGCATCGTCGTCATCGGCGTCTCCGACAAGCCCGACAATCTTGCCCGCAACATCATCGGCAACCTGCGCGCCTTCGGCTACAAGGGCAGCCTCTTCGCTGTGGGGCGGCGCGAGACCGTCGTCCACGGCGTGCCCGTCGTCACCTCGCTGGATCGCGTCCCCGACGGGCTCGACCTGGCCGTGATCCTCACCCCGGCGCGTCTCGTACCGGATCTGATCGACGCCTGCGGGCGCAAGGGCATTGTTCGGGCGGTGATCGAGTCCGGAGGCTTCGGGGAGTTCTCGGAGGAGGGCCGGGCGCTCGAGCAGCAAGTGGTGGAAATCGCCCGCCGATACGGGATCCGGTTCGTAGGGCCCAATTGCATCAGCGTCGTCAACCTCGAGAACGGGGTTTCGCTTCCCTTCGCTCCGCTCACGCCCGAAGACCTGCGGCTGGGGCCGGCCTCCGTGATCGCCCAGAGCGGGGGAGTCTCGATCACCTACATGCACCGCCTCTGCCTCGCCGGGGTCGGCGCCAACAAAGGGATCAGCATCGGCAACAAGACCGATCTGGACGAAGTGGACTACCTCCGCTACCTTCTGGACGACCCCGGCACCGGAATCGTCTGCCTCTACCTAGAATCCATCGGCCATGGGCCGCGCTTGCTGGACCTGGCGCGGAGCTCGAGCAAACCCGTGGTGATCCACAAGGCCAACCGCGGCCAGGCGAGCCGCGCGGTGGCCTTCTCCCACACAGCCGCGCTCGCCGACGACGATCGCGTGGTGAGTGCTGCCTTTCGGCAAGCGGGGATCCTCAGGGCGGAGAGCTTCCGTGATCTGGTGGCGATCGCACAGGGGCTGGCCCTCCCGCCCGTGATCGGCGATGACCTGGTGATCATTTCCCGCTCCGGGGGCCACGCGGTGATCGCCGCCGACGCCGCCGAGCGTTTCGGCTTCCGTCTCAGTCCGCTCCCGAAGGACTTCGCCTCGAAGGTGCGCGAGCTCTTCCGCGCCGACGTCATCGCGCCCACCAATCCTCTCGACCTGGGGGTGATCTTCGATTTCGACCTCTACGCCCGGATCGTTGAAGGCTGTCTTCGGTCGCTTTCCCCAAGCGCCATTCTTCTGATCAACACCTACGGCTCGGAGGAGGCCGAGGGGGCCGATCGGCTCGCCCACCGGGTCGATGAGATGATGCGCGAGAGCCGCCGTCCCGTGGCGTTTGTGGCCTACACGCGCGCCGGGGAGCGCGATCAGCTGCAATCTGAGCTCCGCATGCCCCTCTTCTACGAGATTGAAGAGGCCTTGCGCGGCCTGGCCGCCTCCCGTGATCGGCAGGCCTGGCTTGCTCGCCGGGCGCAGACGCTGCCGGTCTCGCCCCGACTGCGGACGCCCGATGTGCGCGCGCTCCTGACGGACGGGGCCATCCCCGTGGATCGCGCCCTGCGTCTTTGCGAGGCGCATGGAATCCGGATCGCCCGCAGCGAGGTGGCCCGGGCGCCGGAGGAGGCGGCCGAGCTGGCGGCCGGGATCGGGTTTCCCGTAGCGCTCAAAGCGCTGGCGGCCGACTTGCCTCACAAGACGGAGGCGGGAGGCGTTGCGCTTTCGCTGTCCGACCGCGCCGCGGTCGAGCGGGAGGGCCGACGAATCCTTGGGATTCTGGCTGAGCGATTCCCCGGCCGGCCCGGCGGCCTCCTCGTCCAGGAGATGGCCGAGGAGGGCGTGGAGGTGATTGTCGGGGGCCGGCGAGATCCCACCTTTGGCCCCGTCGTGATGCTTGGGCTCGGCGGCGTCTTCGTGGAAACGCTCGAGGACGTCTCGTTCCGCGTGGCGCCGCTCAACAGGTCCGACGCCGAGGAGATGATCGACGAGCTGCGGGGGCGGCGCCTGCTCGAGGGCGCCCGTGGGCGCCCGCCGGCGAACCGGGCCGCGATCGTCGCCGCGCTGCTCAGGATCTCGCAGCTTCTGTTGGAGAACCGGGGCCTGGCCGAGGTGGAGATCAACCCACTCATCGTCACGGCGCATGAGGCAATCGCCGTTGACGCACGCGCGTTGGTCCGTCGGGATTAGAAGCGCTTTGGGAGGAGGGGGCATGGTGGAGCTCAAGGAGTATCTGGGGGGCTGGTTGGAGGGCCGTATCGAGCCTGGCGTGGCTGGGCTGGTGGGGATGCGGCTTCTCTCCGCAGGCGGGGGCGAAGCCCGGCTGGAGATGCAGGCCGGCCCGCAGCACCACAACCCCATGGGCATCGTTCACGGCGGGATCCTCTGTGATCTCGCCGACGCGGCGATGGGCGGGGCAATGGCTTCCTCGCTCGAGGAGGGGGAGACCTTCAGCACGGTCGAGCTCCAGATGAACTACTTCCGGCCTGTTCGGCAGGGTCGCCTGGCGGCCTCGGCCCGGATGGTGCGCCGCGGCCGGACGACCGCGTATCTGGAATCCGAGGTCCTCGACGCGGATGGGCAGCTCGTCGCCAAGGGCTCGTCGTGCTGCGTTGTTCAACGGCCGCGAGGGCACGAAGAGAAAGGCGACTGAATTCCCCGGGCGCCCGCATGCGATCCTTGTCTACGGCTGCCACTCTGAGTGCTCCAGGGCGTTTGCCCGGGCGATACAGCTCCTGTCATTCTCAGAAGCTGTGAACCTATCCACGACAGGACCCGTAGGACTGCTCTCCGACGTCGGAGAGTTGCCCGTCGACCCCCACCCCCTGTGCCCCCTCCCCCGGCAGCCACGTGACCGACAAACCGCGAAGCGCCTCGCCGGGGGAGGGGAGGTTAATCAAGGAGGAAGGGGGGCGGCAACGCCGCCCCCCTTCCTCCTTGAACCTCACACCCCCTCTCCGCTCGAGGCGTCTTCCCGAATCCAAGGTCGTGATTGTTCACAGGCTCTGAAGAGCCCGTGCGTTCCCCGCGCTGACCTGTGCTATGCCATCCCGAGGATGTGCTGACGCGGGCCCGCTACCGGCGCGATTGACCTTTTCGTCCACATCCTCTAGACTGAAAGCGTGCTCGCCAAGGTCCACTCCTGCGCCGTGGTGGGGCTGGAGGGGGCGATCGTGGAAGTGGAAGTGGACACTTCGCGCGGGCTCCCCTCCTTCACCATCGTCGGCCTCCCGGACACCGCAGTCCAGGAAAGCCGCGAACGAGTGCAGGCCGCGATCAAGAACGCCGGCCTGAGCTTCCCCGGTGGGCGCCTCACCGTCAATCTTGCGCCGGCGGCCCTGCGCAAGGAGGGCCCGGCCTATGATCTCCCGATCGCGCTGGGCACGGTGGCCGCCTCCGGCCAGCTCAGGCCGGAGTGGCTCGAGGGGGCGCTCGTCGTTGGCGAGCTCTCGCTCGACGGATCGGTCCGCCATGTTCGCGGCATCTTGCCGATGGCGGCGCTGGCGCGCAAGGAAGGTTTTGGTCGGCTGTTCGTCCCCGAAGGCGACGCCGCCGAGGCGGCCCTGCTTCCCGACCTGGAAGTGATCCCCGTCGCCACGCTCACCCAGCTCGTCAACCATCTCTCCGGCGTTGTGCCCGTCGCCGCCTTCGATCGACGGCACCTCAAGACGCCGGCCCCACCCCTGGCCACCGATTTCCGAGAAGTGCGCGGGCAGGAGCACGTCAAGCGGGCGCTGGAAGTGGCCGCCGCGGGCGGGCACAATGTCCTGATGCTGGGGCCCCCGGGCGCGGGCAAGACGCTCCTGGCGCGGGCGCTGCCCTCGATCCTGCCGGCGATGACGGTGGAGGAGGCGCTCGACGTCACCGGGATCTACTCGGTGGCCGATCTGCTTCCTTCCGAGACTCCGCTCATCCAGACGCGCCCGTTCCGCGCCCCCCACCACACGATTTCGCACGCCGGGCTGGTGGGCGGCGGCAATTGGCCGCGCCCCGGCGAGATCTCGCTCGCCCATCGGGGCGTGCTCTTCCTCGACGAGCTGCCCGAGTTTGGGATGCGCGTCCTGGAGGTGTTGCGCCAGCCGCTGGAAGACAAGGTGGTGACCATCAGCCGGGCGCGCGGCTCCCACACCTTCCCCGCCAACTTCATGCTCGTGGCGGCGATGAACCCGTGCCCGTGTGGCTACTTCGGCGATCCGCGCCGGGACTGCAGCTGCTCCTCGGCGACGGTCACACGCTACCAGAAGCGGATCTCGGGCCCGCTTCTCGACCGGATCGATATCCACGTCGAGGTCCCGCGCGTCGAGTTCGAGAAGCTCACTGACGATCGGCTGGGTGAGTCTTCGGAGGCGATCCGGGCCCGCGTCGAAGCGGGGCGCGCCCGCCAACGCCGCCGCCTCGAAGGGACGAGCCTCCAATCCAACGGCGACATGGGTCCGGCCGAGGTACGCGTCTTTTGCCCGTTGGATGAGCCCGGCCGGACGCTTATCCGGCAAGCGATGAACCAGCTCCAGCTCACGGCTCGGGCGTTTCACCGCGTCCTCAAACTCGGCCGCACGATCGCCGATCTGGCCGGGGCCGAGGCGATCACGCCCGCCCATCTGGCCGAAGCCCTTCAATACCGCCCGCGACGATGGGGATAGGACGCATCCAGCCTTCCCCGGTCGCGCCCAATCCGCCTACCGGTGGCGTTGTCCGCGACGCCAGCACATCGCGCACCAGCCCCCAGGGGGCCTCGCAGCCTCGCAATCGGCGCCGGGACGCCATGGGAATCGCGATCGCTGTGGCCTCGATCGTCCTTTCCGGCGTGAGGTTTCTCTGGATCGAGGCGGATTTCCCGGGCGGTCTCAACTGGTCGGGAGACCTCTACACGGATGAGGGGTGGTACCTAAGTGGCGCGATCTCCCATGCAGCCACAGGCAACTGGTTGGTGCGAGGGGACTTCAACCCCATTGTCAACATGCCGATGCAGCAGGTCTTACAGGCGTTGGTCTTCGAGGTCGCGGGCATCAGCCTGGCGTCAGCCCGCTGCACCGTCGCAGCCTGGAGCATCTGGGTGATCCTTGGCACCTACCTCCTTGTCCGCCGGTATGCGGGCAGCCTCCCGGGCGGTCTGGCCGCCCTGATTCTATCGTCCAACTTCACCTTCTTCGCCTATAGCCGCCTGGCACTCAACGAGATTCCGGTCATGGGGTGGGCCCTGCTCACCGTCCTGGCGCTGACGGGCAGGCCATCGCGCCGCTCTGCATCGATCGCGGCCGTTCTCTATGGTGCCGCGATCCTCACCAAGCCCACCGCGCTCTTCGCCCTGCCCGTTGTCCTCTTCATGATCTGGCACCGCGCGAGGAACGGGAAAGAAGTCGCACTGGATGTTGGCGTGTTTGTTCTGGTCGTCGCACTGCTCGCAGGAGGCTATCACCTTTGGGCGCTTGGGCATTTCCCGGCGGACTACCATTACTTCAACACGCTCAACATCGACTCGCGAGTGTCCCTCGACCTCCGCACTCTCATCTGGAATGGGTTGCGCACTTTCCGGCACAGCCTGGTCCTTGATCCCCTCATGTGGCCCCTGGCCCTTGTAGCCGCGGCGGCGCTGCTGGCCATATCGATCGAGCCTCGAGCCAACCCGCTGTTGTGGAGCGCGGCGCTTTGGCTGGGCGGCGCATCGGCCGTCCTGCTCATTTCAAGCTACCATCCACCCCGATACTTCCTCCCGCTTGCCGTTCCGATGGTCGTCCTGGTCACAATGCTCAGCGTGCGGGCCTCCCCGTCTGCGGCCTTCTCAAAGGTGCGCTCCGTTGGGAGACTCTTGATTGTGACCTCCGTTCTTTTCAATGTTGCGCTGATAGCTCGTTATCTCGCCACGCCGGAGTACTCCTTCGTTGAAATGGCGGACGACATCGGCGATCGGATGCGGCAGGATCGCCTTGAGGATCCGATCTTGCTTGGCAATATGGCCGACTCCATCAGCCTGGCGACGGGCGTACAGTCGCTCGACGATCGGCTGGGGTGGATGGGTCTGGCCGACAAGCTCGAGCTCTACTCTCCGGACTACTACGTCTCGCTTGGAGTAGACGAGGATTCCAACCTGACAGTCTCTAGCTACCGCCCGCTCGAGCTGCTGGCGGTCTATGATGTCTTCGAGAACTACAACGCCGGAAAGCGGATCTATTTCTACCGAATAGCCTCTTATGACACGCGCAACTAGCGCACGACCCTCGGGAGTCTGGAGGCGCCTAGCCTAGGCGGCGTCTGGTTCGGCGCAGGTCGGTTCTCCCCGCCGCCTCCCGTAAGCAGGAAGGAGACGTTCACGATGATCGGCATCTGGGAAGCGTACGCCGGAACATACCTCACCGTCGTCGGTATCGCGATGTTGCTCGCGTTTGGCATCCCGCTACTGGTCGCGCCGATGGCCTGGGCTCGCCTCTTCCGCTGGGAGATGCCACCACCTGGCCAGCTGGTGGTATTCCTGGGGCGATCCCTTGGGCTGTTCATCTGCGTCGTAGGCGCCTACGGCATCAGGATTGCTGCCGTTCCCGCTGGACAGCCGTTCTTCTTCGAGCTGATGCTCTGGCTCGTCGTGGCCATGATTGGCCTCCACGCTTATGGAGCGATCAAGAGGGTTCAGCCCGCCACCGAGACCATCGAGATTGGCTTGTGGGCGGTGCTGCTTCTAGTGACCCTGGCTTTCTATCCAGCGTGATTGCGCGCCATACGGCTGTCGGCCCGAGGGGCCGGGACGGAGCCGCGGGTCGGATGACCCAATCATCCCACCCACGACCAGGACCTTTGCGCTCCAGGATACGGCAGCCGGGATAGCGATGGCCGGCGAGGGCCGCTTTTCCCTTTCGGCCGGAAGCCCGGTGACCCGGGTCTCAGGCCGGGCGACGTGTTGGTCGGCGGCCCCACCTCCCTCGCGCCCGACGGATACCTGCTGCGAGTCCTTTCTGTGTCGAGAGGGCGGGGCCAGGTTGAGATCCAAACCAGGCCAGCATCTTTGACGGAAGCCATTCAGCAGTGGACGGTCGAGTTCAACTGTCCCTTGGCGGGCTTGCAGGTCCGTCAGGCGGTGGAGGTCGAAGGCGTGGGGCTTCAAGCCACGGCGCCGACCATTCAGGCCGCGGGACTTGAAGTCCGCCTCGATCACGTCGTGCTGGCCGAGGCGGATGGCGACTTGAACACCACCTACGACCAGGTGGTCGCCAATGGTCGGGTCCTTCTGGAGCCCAGCTTGTCGCTCAGGCTTCGTATCCGCGACTTCGAGGTGCAGGAACTTTCGTTCATCAGTCAGACCAGGGAGACGTCCGATCTCCAACTGATCACGAGCGTGGAGCTAGTCAATTACCACGTCCGCCAGGAGATTGCCAGCTACACGTTTGCGCCGATTGTTGTCTGGGTGGGCATGGTCCCGGTGGTCTTCACGCCGGTGCTGACAGTCCACGTGGGTCTCGATGGAACCGTCACGGTTGGGATTACCACCAGCGTCAGCCAGCAGACGACACTGACCGCCGGAGCCATCTACCTGGACGGTGAGTGGTCTCCTGTTTCCGAGATAACCAGCGCGCACTCCTTCAGCCCTCCAACCTTGTTCGCGACGGCGAGGGTGGTTGCCTACACCGGGCCGCAGCTCAGCCTGTTGCTGTACGGCGTGGCCGGGCCGTACACGCAGAGGCAGGGCTACCTTGAACTTGTGGCGGACCAGCTTCAGGTGCCCTGGTGGCAGCTCTTTGCCGGGCTGCGCGGCCAGGTGGGCGTCAGGGTCGAGGTCTTCGGCCACCTCCTCGCCTCCTATGAGGCCCCATTGTTCGACGAGAGGTGGCTGCTGGCCGAAGCCGACTCAGGCTTCCCAAGCCCCACGGAGACTCCTCAGCCAACGGCGGAGCCGGTTCAAGCGGGCGAGGGCTGATCGGCACGCCCTGGCTGGGCCGCCCCGTATCACCTGGGCGAGTCGCGGTGCTATCGGCCGAGACGGATGGGGTGGGACGGCGAGGGTGGGCTCGATGCCGCCCGGATTCTGTGAGGCGAGACTCCTGGTGACGTGGGAGTAGGAGCTTCAGAGACCCTGCGCAACGCGCTGGCGGGGCGTTGGCCCGTCCGCCTATCCCCTCCCCCGGGGAATACGACGCGGCGCGGTAGCGCCGCGAATCGGCGGAAATCGAGATAGACGTAATACAGCTTCGTCGACGAGCAGTATGGCTGGGCGGTGGCCTGCCAGGGTGAGGACTTCGCTGTGGTCAGATCTGCAGACGGCGGGCGAACCTGGCAGCAGCTGGAACCAACGGTAGGCGAATAGTTCGTTAGTCGACGCGGTTGTTCATGGGAGGCGTCCGATAACCCTCAGTGCATACGCGGTGCGGTGTGGCTGTGGTGCCTTGCCAGAGGTTCCTTGACCCGGAGGCTGCCCGACTTGCCGGATTGGGTTGAGGGCGTGGTGTTCTCCCCTGACGGGTCGCAGTTGGTTGCAGCTTCTCGAGATGGGGCGGTGCGTGGCTATGCAACCCCGGGCTACCTTCCGGTTTTTGACACAACCTCATTGGGGGGCGGCCTGCCCTGGCCATTTCGCCTGATGGCCGATACCTCGCCAATGGCAAAGGCGACGGGGCGGTAGATCTCTGGACCGTCGGGCCACAGGCTGGTGCAGTGGGCCGGGCGCGCGCCTGCGAACGGGCGTGCTTATCCATTGAGGCCGAGAGGCGGCGAGCTGCCCGCAAAGACCAGGGATTTCACCGGATGCTTGCGCCCGACCCCCGAATCGGCACGAGCAGCCCCACCTGCGCTTGCACCGCAAGTGCAAGTCCCAGCAGGCCCGGTGTAGCCAGCCCCGAACAACCCTCTAGGCACGCGTGGGGTTGGAACTGGCGCGCCCCTGCCCTTGCCTCAGTGAGACATCGGAGCTGCTGGTTGCAGATCGCCCCGGGAGGGGGCCGCTAGTGCGCCGGCGGGCGGATCAAATGGCGGGCAAGGTCATCGGTGCTGTGCCCACGAATGGCCGCGCGCTTCTCGAAGTAGTGCTATAAACGGGGGCACCGGGGGGCCCTCTCCCAACTTGCCGACAGCTCCCCTCAACGAAAGGAACACCGCCCAATGTCTGAAATGCCTCATAGCGAGAAGCCGGAGAAAACGGAGAAGGAGGAAGAGAAAGAAGAGGAGAAGAGACGCGAAAAGGAAGATAGAACCTTCGACGAGAAGTTTCGGCGAGATCCGATCGCAGCGACCGGCTGGGCGCTGGTCCTGATCTGGGCGGGCATCGTCCTTCTCGCCGAGAACATGGGGTATCTGGCCCGCCTCGAGCCCTTCGAGGCCTGGGATCTGATCCTGCTGGGCGCCGGGGCCATCGTCCTTGTGGGCGCCGCGATCCGCTATCTCGTTCCCGCCTACCGACGCCCCGTGGGCGGGAGCGTGATCCTGGGGATCATCCTCGTCGCCATCGCCCTCGGCGACACGATCGGCTCGGGTGTGGTTTGGGCCGGCGCGCTGATTCTCATCGGCATCTTCATGCTCCTGCGAGCGGCCGTCAAGAGGTAGAGCCCCGGTCAAAGGAGAAACTCGGTTTCTCCGCGGGGAATCCGTGGCCCCACGGGGAGCGGCGAGACACCCGGTTTTCATGCGGGATTGCGTAGGGGCGAGGCCGTGCCTCGCCCCTACGGCTGTGAACTGGGCACTCGATCCGATCTTGCAGTGCGGCAATCGCGAGCGGTGGGGCTCCTGGAGCGGGATGCCCGCTTGTCCGGGCGAACACCTGTCCGCCTGCCTGCACTGTGCCGCACACCGTCCCGGCCCAGCACCTGCGGTCTGGGCAGGTGTGTCCTATCGGGAGGCACACGTGGGCATGTGTGCGCCCCAGCGCCGCCGGGAAGGCCACGCCTTCGCCTCCGGCGCCGCAATCGGCATCGCCCGCCGGGGATTTCTCGCTGGCGTGAGACCTCTCCGCGTGACGCATAGCAGGGGCGAGGCGCGCCGGGAAGATCCCCCGGCACCTTCGGCCGCCTCGCCCCTACTGAGCAAGCCCGTAGTCCCTGGTGGAGCTAGAGGCTCAGCTTTCTTATTTCAGAGCCTGCCAAAGTTGAGCGTCATGAACTCGTCCCACGCGTACCGCAGCGGGGTCCACCAGCGCTTGCGGCCGATGCAGCGGAAATAGGGGGGCTGGAAGGCGAGGATCACGTCGCCGATCTCGTAGCGCGCCAACACCGGCGTGGAGACGATCAGGCTGCCCATCTCCCCCCGCGTCATCTCGTGCATCATCTTCACCCCCGACGGCGTGCGCACCTCGAAGAAGTACTGATCGTAGTTCGGCACCCAGGCGCGATGTTCGTCGCGCTGTTGCCCGAAGATCCCCTCGGTCGTGCCGTAGATCTCGCGGATGGCCGCCGGGCCATAGAGCGCGTGGAGCGTCGGCTGATAGCGCGTGTTGATGCCCGGCACGCTCCCCAACGTCATGATCTGGGTCTTCCAGATGTCCTTCGGGTACGTTCGGTGGGCCCGCCGCAGATAGCGGGCGAAGAGAACCGCCGTCGGGGCCACGCCGCCGACGAGCGTGACGTTGAGGTCCTTGCACTTCTGATAGGCGAGCTCGAAACGGGCCTCCCAATCGCGCAGCGTCTTCCCGCCGCCGAGCGCGTCGATCTCCTCCTGGGCCGGGACGGAGCGCACCGGCGTGAAGGCGGAGACAAACTTGGTGTAGATGCCCGAGCTGTACCCATACTCGACCTCGCGCTCCCCCGCTTTGATCTTCCCCACGACCGAAGGGAAGTTCAGGTTGAGGTTCACCCCGGCGAAGAGGTCGAACCGTCTTGTGGCCGCGACATACTCCATCATCGCCCGGCCCGCGCTCAGGCGCATGCGCAGGTCGGTCGCGGTCATCGGGATGAACTTCGACTCGCCGGAGGTCGTTCCGCGGGTGATCGCCCAGCCGACGGGATCCTCATACAGGAGCAGCCCCGTCTCCCCCGCCATCACCCGCTCCATGAGGGGCTTGTAGTCCTCGTACGTCGTGATCGGGAAGGCGCGGCGGAAGTCGTCGAGCGATTTCACTTCGCCCGTGCCGTGCTGACGGCCATAGTCCGTCTGCGCCCAACCTTCGAGCAGGCCTTTGAGCACCGTTTCTTGCGCCTCTTGCGGGGCTTCGAGCGCCTTGTGCCAGCCCTCCAGCAGCGCGGCAACCGTGGCCTCGGGATCTCCTGCAAACATCGCGATTCCTCCGGTGGGGCGTCTGGTGCCGGCGAGTGTAGTACGAAACGCTCGGCCGCGCCCATCGTGCTGCCCGGAGAAAGGGAGGTGCGCCTAGGCCAGGCGTGACTTCCTTCCTTGGGCACCTTCGGGAGTCGCCGTATACTGCTGGAGGGGCTGCCCTCCCCTGCCGATGGGCCCAGGAAACCGGATGACCATCACCCTCCAACTCAGCCGGGTGGTCTCGCCCGCCGACCGCCGGAACTTCCTGTCTTTCCCATACCGGCTCTATCAGCGCGATCCGCTCTGGGTTCCGCGTCTCTGGCCCGAGCAACAAGATTGGCTCACCCGCCGGCAAGGCTTCTTCGACCATGGGGATGGGGAGTGGTTCCTGGCGCGCCGGGGCGGGGACGTGGTGGGGACGATCGGTGTCGCGATCGATCACCGGGAGAACGGTTTGCTCGGGCGGCGCTGGGGCGTCTTCGGATTCCTCGAATGCATCGAGAATCGCCACGTCTTCGACGCACTGACCGGCCGGGCCCAGGACTGGCTCCGGGACCGCGGGATGACCCACATGGCCGGGCCGCAGAGCTTCGGCGGAAGCGACTACCCGGGGTTTCTCGTTGGCCGCCACGATATCCCGTCGGCGCTCTTCGAAGGACACACGCCGCCCTACTACCTGGCATTCGCCGAGCAAGCCGGATGGAAGAAGCTTTCCGACTCGCTGGCCTATCGCGCCACGCGTTCCCTCGTCGAAGGCCGCCCGCGTGAGCTCCCGCCGAAGATCCTTCACGTCGCCGACCGCGTGGCCCGCAACCCTCGCTATGGGATCCGCCGGGCAGAGCTGGCCCAGTTCGAGCGAGAGTTTCAGGCGGTTCTCCGGATCTACAACCGCTCCCTGGCCACGCTTCCGTCCTTCGCGCCGGTGGCCGAAGATGAATTCCGCCGCTTTGTGCGAGAGCTGATGCCGGTGCTGCGCGAGGAACTGGTGTTATTCGCCCTC